>DP000238.1:131631-132754 GCA_000200715.1 Cenarchaeum symbiosum A | reverse complement strand
CCTGTCTTATACAGATGGTTAATGTATTCCAGTGCTTCCCATTGATCATATACTTCATTCACTTTTATTTCATTGTTTACTCTTTTTCGCACAGTGATTATCTTACAAGGTAATTTCGCCTCTCGTAATTTAAGAATGATGTATTCGTTAATCTCATTGTCAATTATTATCGGTTCATCCATTACTTCTTTGCTCAACTCTATAATTTTGTTTATTACATCCTCAAAATATACCGCATCCCAGCTGATATATGCTTCAATATGATAATCTTCTTCAACTAAACGAAGATCCATTATCCCTATTCTCTTTCTTGATTCAGCTAATATCACTCCAATTGGCATGTTGTAGATACTAGTTTTAGTCAATATAGAGTTTGTTGCGCAACCACATCCAATTAGGCGTCATTCTCATGTCAAAAAACACTTGGATCAGCGTTTCTGCTTACCGTTATGAAAAATTGGGCCTAGCGCAACCCCCAACTTGTCAAGAAGATTGCCGTCTGGTTACCAGCGCCTGCATACAGAGCTGGTACAAGGAACCTCTCAAAATGAACCTGGGCAAATTGGACCGTTTGTACCACCACCCGATCTGCTTATCCGGTGGGTTGCCGAGTCGGAGCATACTAGAAAATGACGTACTGTGGCACCGTGGGCCTTCTCGAGTTCCTGCTGGTTGACATGAGCTCGGCTGACTATACGACTATGCACAAACACATGTATCACCTACAGGTAGAGGTCCCTAGCAGGTGGATTCCAGGACTTGACTGACGCATAACAGAAATATTCCTGGTGTCGATCGCAGTTGTATGGCAGAGATAAGAGTAAATGTGGGCACATACAAATCCAATGATGATGTTAAATAACAGCGGTAATGTATGACGCCGGTAATGAGAAAGTATAATACTTGCATCGTGGGCACTAGCAGAGCTGGAGGAAAATCAAGTTGAATATAGATGATCTCAAGTCCGATATGATAATCACAGGACCCTTCTGGCCAGAACCTGTACGCGTGAACAAGGTGGTTAAGCTAGGGGATCATGTCAGACTGATAGGTGCACATGTAACCACAAAGAATCACGTTGACCAGTTACTCCACTTGTCAGACTTTGATAGTATAGCCAGCA
>DP000238.1:128581-131579 GCA_000200715.1 Cenarchaeum symbiosum A | reverse complement strand
CGTCAGTTAATCCATGGCATGCGTTCCTGGCATTGGAGACCATGAGGTATAGGTTCGCATCCCTGTATGACCCGTTGCTGGCCATGAACGTGTCCCTCGTGGATCCCCTTCCCCATCAGATAGAGGCGGTGTACGGGGTAGTGTTAAAGATGCCAAGGATACGGTTCCTTCTGGCACACGACCCCGGGGCGGGAAAGACGATAATGGCGGGGCTCATAATCAAGGAGCTCAAGATGAGAAAGGTTGTCAGCAGGATACTGGTGGTCGTACCGGGGCACCTCAAAGACCAGTGGAGTAGGGAACTAAGGGAGAAGTTTGAGGAGAAGTTTGTTGTTGTAAATAGGGACTATATGAGAGCCCATTACGGGGAGAACGTATGGGCAAAGGAGAACCAAGTGATCACATCGCTGGACTTTGCCAAGCAGGAAGACATAATCGCATCCCTTGAATCTTCCGATTTTGACCTGATAATAGTGGACGAGGCCCACAAGATGAGTGCAGAGCGATACAGCAACAAGACAAGTAAAACCGACAGGTACAAGCTGGGAGAGACGCTATCCCGCACTACCCAGCATTTCCTGTTCCTTACGGCCACACCCCACAAAGGAAGCTCCGAGAACTTTAGACTCCTTCTAGACCTTCTTGAGCCGGGATTCTTTGCAGATGAGGAACTTGTAAGGGAATCAATCAAGAACCGGGACAATCCCCTGTTCCTCAGAAGAATGAAGGAGGATATGAAGGACTTTGAGGGAAAGCCTTTGTTTGTAGACAGGACAGTAAAAACGCCTGACATAGAATTTGGAGAGGAGGAAATCAAGCTGTACAACGACGTATCTAGCTACGTCAAGGATCAATATGGGAAGGCGCAGGCCATGCATGACAAACAGAGGAGGAACATAGGATTTGCGCTGGTCATACTTCAACGTAGACTTGCGTCCAGCGTATACTCATTGCAGAGATCACTGGAGCGCAGAAAGAAGAGACTAGAGGACATGAGGGACAGAGGGGTCGTCGGTGTAGATGGAACATCTGAAACCTTCGAGACCGATGACATGAATGAGGAAGAAAGATGGGAATTGGAGAAAAAATGGGAGACACTCAGTGTTGCAGAGAACAAGGTCGAGCTCGAGGGAGAGATAGCCACGATAAAAGATCTGATAGTATCTGCAAAGGATCTGATAAACCAGGAGAGCGAGGTCAAGCTTGGCAACTTGAAAGAAACCATGTCCAACCTATGGAAAGATCATCCGGGGAAGAAAATACTGGTGTTTACAGAATCCAAGGATACGCTGGATTACCTGATGGGCAAGATGGAAAAATGGGGATACCTGGCAAACACCATCCACGGGGGCATGGGTCTGGAGGAAAGAGTTGAGGCAGAGAGAGTGTTCAAGAACAAGACCGACGTGATGGTTGCAACCGAGGCAGCCGGCGAGGGGATAAACCTCCAATTTTGTCATCTTATGATAAATTATGACCTTCCATGGAATCCAAACCGACTGGAGCAGAGAATGGGAAGGGTGCATCGCTATGGGCAGCAATATCCGGTAACTGTATTCAATCTAATAGCGTCCAATACGCGGGAGGGGGAGATTTTCAAGAAACTGTTTGAGAGGCTGGAGAGTATCAAGAGAGACGTGGGTGACAAGGTATATGATGTAGTGACCGAAGTGTTGCCCGGCAAGAAACTTGCAGAATTACTGCTTGCCGCGGCGGCCAGTGCCAAGAAACAGTCCGAGATACTAGCGGAACTGGATTTTCCTATAGATGAGGAGGAAATCAGGAGGATAAAGGAGAACCTGGGGGATAGTCTGGCTACAAAATACATGGATTATACCAGCATAAGCGAGATAAGAGAGAGGGCGCATGAAAACAAGCTAATCCCTGAATATACAAGGGAGTTTTTCAAGACGGCCTTCAGGGAAGCAGGAGGGACGGTCAAAGAGAAGTCAACCAAGGGCAAGGGAGTCAAATTCATGGCCGTGGATAGCATACCGTACGTGATAAAATCCATCGCATTAGAGGACCAGTTCAAAAAGCGACATGGCTCTATCCTGAATTCATATCCACGGATTACATTTGACAAGACCGTGGGATTTGAAAACCCGGAAGTGGAGTTTGTGACATTCGGACACCCGTTGTTTGAAGCTACCATGGAATGGATTGAAAGAAAGCTGTCTGACAATTCCAGAATCGGCGCGGTATTTGAGGACCCTGACGGGAGGCTCGACGGACACATACTGTTCTACGAGGGAGAGATCAAGGATGGAATGGGGGACGTGGCCGGAAAGAAGCTATTCTCATACTTTGTTGACACAGCAGGCACCACGGAGTCTGTAAACCCGTCCATATTATGGGACCTTGCAAAGCCGGAGAATCCCGATGCCGGGTCTGAGGGGGATTTGGAGGGCATGAAAGAGCATACCATGAATGGAACAATATTGTCAATGGAGAAGTATCAGGCGGAACTGCTAGAGGAGAGGAAGAGACAGGGCGAAATCAAGCGCAAATATGGGCTTGAATCTCTTAGCAAGCTGATAATCCGGCTTGATAATGAGATAACTGGTATCGAGCGACAAAAGAAGGTGACGGATAAATTTGACGTGAGCCTGTGGAACAAGCAGGAACAGAGGAGAAAATATGAATCGGCGAGATCCGGCTTGGTGGAGCAGATAGAAAAGGAGCAGCGGTTGACAATGAGCACCCCAGAGTTTTTTGGCATGATACGTGTTGTACCACAGAAAAGAGAGGGCTCCGGACGCGGCATGAGCAACAATCCCGAGTCGGAAGCAGCAGGCATGGTAACGGCCATGGAATACGAGGTAAATGCGGGGAGAAAGCCGGTTGACGTGTCAAAGGAGAATCTGGGTTTTGACATAAAATCGTCAGATAACGAGGGCAAGACCAGGTACATAGAAGTAAAGGCGCGCTCCGGGGTTGGCGATGTGATACTTACCACCAATGAGTGGTTTAGGGCCGAGATGTTCAAGGATGATTA
>DP000238.1:126981-128519 GCA_000200715.1 Cenarchaeum symbiosum A | reverse complement strand
GAGTTTGTAACATTCAGACACCCCCTGTTTGAGGCGGTCATGAAATGGATTGAGGGAAAATTATATCGGAATGCCAAATCCGGAGCCATATTCGAGGATCCACGGGGGAGGCTTGACGGTCACATATTGTTCTACAAGGGAGAGATCAAGGACGGTATGGGGAAGGTGGCTGGAGAAAGACTGTTTTCATACTATGTTGATTTGTCTGTGGCCGTCACGCCGGTAGATCCGTCCATAGTGTGGGATCTTGCAAAACCGGTTGGACAGTATACTGGGTATATAGAGGACCATGAAAGAATGCAGGAGAAGGTCCTGGGTAAAGTCGTTACGTCAATGGCAGAGTATCAAACAGTTTTGCTGGATGAGAGGAGAAGGCAATGTGAGATCAAGCGGAAATACGGACTCAAATCTCTCGAAAGGCTGATAACTGATCTTGATAATTCCATAACGGACATAGAGCAACAGTGGTGGCTGAAAAATAAACCCGAGAGAGTATTGCGAAACAAGCGGGAAAAGAAGAAGAAATACGAGCACGCTAAATCTAACTTGAAAGAACAGATAGAAAAGGAACAGCAATTGACGATAAGCACCCCTGAATTTTTTGGGATAATAAGGATCAAGCCTAGCAGGGTTGCGGACATTCCCGAAGATACTGTGGGCAGCCCTGAATCAGAAAAGGCCGGTATGGAGATTGCAATGATGCATGAAAAAAATGCAGGGAGGAATCCCGTTGACGTGTCAAAGGAGAATCTGGACTTTGATATAAAATCGTCAGATAATGAGGGTAAGACCAGATACATAGAGGTAAAGACGAGCTATGGGATTGGGGATGTGGTACTTACCACCAATGAGTGGTTTAGAGCCCGGATGTTAAAGGATGACTATTATCTTTATGTGGTCTGGAATGCAGGTAGGTCAAGTTCCAAACTTGTAGCCATAAAGAATCCTGCCACTAGTCTATCTGCAGAGAAGAAGGGGCATGCCCTATATCTAATAGATCAAGATCAGATAAAGAAAATGTGCAGCTAGAATCTATATACAGGCTTCCCAATACACGGGATTGAATTATAAAAAATATGCAGGATCAGCCTGTGTGCAGTATACATGTTTTATCCTGTTCCTATCATACATATAGAAACCGGGAGCCCGACATCACTGCGCTCACACGATGCCGATTTATGTTACGAGACGTTAGAAGAGGGTATAATTGATTCCACATCCTCAACGTCCTGTGCAGTATGTTCCTATCGCTCTCTATGACTGTCCTGCCTCTTTTGTATCATACATTCTTTATCTGCGACTGTTTGGACTTTCATATGATGATCTTTTTGTTCACGTTATGTACAGCTTGTCCGTGATCTATAGATGATGGATATATGAAAAACACAATTCCGTAGCCTGATTTCGATAATTGGGAAGTCTGTGCGGGGGCTCTAACTGTTTATATCCTTTATCTGGCTCTGAGCTATAACGTATCGAACCTGCTCTCTTCGTTCCGCGGACAGGTGAGTGGCTGGATTTTGTATCGTTATAAGCTG
>DP000238.1:0-126963 GCA_000200715.1 Cenarchaeum symbiosum A | reverse complement strand
CCGCACCTTTTTCACAAGATAGTCTAGCGTGTCCCGGTATGCGGTGAACACAAGTATCTTTTTTTCTGGATGATCTTTCTTGAGACGGAACATTGTATCTCTCAGGCTGGTAAGCTTTATTTCACTCTCTTCATTTATCAGATCCCTTGTCAGCCCTATAAGCACGTCCATATCCATAATCTCCTTCTCTAGTTCGACACGGTCTTCAACGTTCAACCGCTCCCTCAATATTTCTTTTCTCTGCTCTTCCTCCTCACTCTGTTCATCATTGATCTTGGACATTTCTTCCAATTCAGAGCCTATCCTAATCACCGTCTCCCTCTGCCCCTCAAGTCTTTTCTTCCTACGCTCAAGTGATTTTTGTAGAGCATATGCGCTTGATGCAAGCCGCCGTTGAAATATAACTATACCAAATCCAGTATTTATTCTCTGCCTATTCTGTATGGACTGCGCCTTGTCGTGCTGCTCCCTCATATATGTAGAAAGTTTATTGTACAGCTCTAGTTCCTTGCCGGCAAATTTGATATCAGGCGTCTTGACACTCCTGCTCACAAATAATGGTTTTCCATCAAAGTCTTTCATATCCTCTTTCATCCTTCTGAGAAACAGTGGGTTGTCTTGATTCAAGATTGATTCCTTTACGATGTCTTCGTTGGCAAAAAAACCCGGTTCAAGCAGATTCAAAAGAAATCTGAAATTTGCAGGGCTGCCTTTGTGAGGGGTGGCTGTAAGAAAAAGGAAGTGTTCCGTGATCTCGGAAAGGCTTTCTCCCAGCCTGTACCTATTTGTTTTGGATATCGTGTTTCCATAGAGTTCAGCGCTCATTTTGTGGGCCTCATCTACTACTATCAGGTCAAAATTGGCTGATTCTAAGGACTCGATTATGTCATCCTGCTTGGCAAAATCAAGTGATGTTATTATCTGATTCTCCTTCAACCATGCATTTTCGAACTGATTGTTAATGTAGCTCCTATTCACAACGACAAATCTTTCCTCGAACTTTTCTATTAATTCTTTGCTCCATTGGTACTCGAGGTGTCTGGGAACAACTATCAGTATCCTGTTGATGATATTCCTCATCTTCAACTCTTTGATTATAAGTCCCGCCATTATCGTCTTTCCAGCACCCGGATCGTGGGCCAAAAGAAATCTTATCCGGTGCATTTTCAGTACACGTTCATACACAGCTTCTATCTGGTGTGGAAGTGGATCCACAAGGGATGCGCTCATGCCCAATAATGGGTCATACATAGATGCAAATCTGTATCTTCTGGCCTCCAAAGCAAGGAAAACATGCCATGGATTGGCTGAAAAATCTATTACGCTATGACTGTCGGTTATACTGTCAAAAGCAGATGTGTGGAGTATCTGGTCTACATGTATTCCTGTGTCTGTATACGCTCCTACCAGCCTAACATTGAGTCCTACCATCTCTACCTTGTTTACACGGACCGGTTCAGGCCAGTAAGGCCCGGAAATTATCATGTCGGGTTTGAGTTTATCCACGTTCAATCTGCTATTTCCCCATAGATCCGTGACTGTATGATACCTGAACACAAGCGTGGCTATGCACTATTGAAGCATAGTATTATGCTATTATTTAATACCACCTTCTGACTTTTTTCATATCCGTTCAGCCTCTTAGGTCATTTCTCTATTTTACCCCTATGGCACCACTAACGTTAGAGTTAGCGATATAACCGGTCATGTATGCCGATGAGATCATGTCCAGAATCTCACCCTATCAACCAGGAGGAATACGCAACATAGAGTATTCTGAATATTCCTCATTCTGCCCAATGCACGCAAATTTGAATCCAAGCATGACAAAAAGATGGCAGACAGAAAACCCATGCTTGAGAGACTGGCTTGTGCCGGCAAGAATTGCCTCCCGCCCAAGTATCCGTAAAAGTTTATACAAAGATGAGCCGCTGCATCCACATTGGGCAAAGAATGTTTCGAGTGCAGGAAAAAGTTGGGCCGCAAGGAGGAGTATCTGGAGCATACAATCAGATACATAGGAGGCAGCAAGGTTGGAGAGTTGGCATTCCACAAGGCACCGCCATGCTTCGATGGCGGCTCAGAGAACCTAGTCAGGCAGCTGGGGAATGAGGCCGACAAGTGTGCGCTGGTCAAGACAAATGCGGGGGGAAGCGGATACGAATATCACTTGGCAAGGATCCCGGAAGGCAAGGTGGTTATCATGAGTGTAATTCTTCATCCCGATGGCAGGCAGATGGTAGAGCCAACGACCATCAAGTTCCTGAGAAAATTTTACATGACAGACGAGCTCATATTTCTCACCACAAACTATGCCGCGGTAAAGAACGGATACTGCATGCTGGCCCACGCGTCTGACGGGATATTCAGCTCGCACCTCAATGCAGAGAGCTGCAGGCGGGACCATCCCCGCCAAAGGGAGCTCGTGGAGGATCTACAAATCAGGGGAGGGGACGAACTAGAAGAAGCGGGCATTCTGACCGAATATGCCGCCCTTTGTACCGATATAATCGACAGAAAACTAGGGTAGCCGGGGCGGGGGCGCCTCCCGCGGCGACTAGATTACCGCACCTTCTGGTACGGGCACTCTGCCGGGGGTCCGCCATGCTGGACAAGACTGCGCCCTCGCCGCAGGAGGGAAACAGAAGGATTTTCCTGGCCACCCGGTCCGGGATCCATCAGAAGCAGGGCTGGAAAATACCCTGGGACATGTCCGCTCTGATGCAACCTTGCGCCTATGGTACTTGCTCTAAAGCGGCCGCCCATCTGAAATATCTTACAACGTGATGCATGTCCCGCCCTTCTGCCATCCCTTCATGCTGCAAGGCCGTACAAACATCATGCCCGCCCCGTGGCAGGAATAGAGATTTTAAGCAGCATAGGAATGGGGGCAAAGATCGCTGTCCTAACACTGGTTAATCTCTGGCATGGCAGGGGCACGTCTGGGGCTTTTGTGTATGAGACATCTGCCGGTGCAGTCTGGCAAGGGGGATAATTCCCCACCATAGTGTGGCCGCTCCACGTACGCCGGCCGCACATAGACAAGCGGGCATGCCCAGATTCTTGCAACAGCATCGGATGTTGAGACAGGGCTTTCCAGCTATAGCAGTTCTCTTGACATCTTTTTCGATGCTGGCTCGAGTATCTCGCGTATTCTATTCAAGGGCAGATTCTCTACCTCGATGCCCTTGTCGGCCAGCAACGGTTCGTCAATTTTTATAGTGTTTCTGAGTCTCCGGAGGTTGTCTATGCCTTCTTCATCGCCGTCCATGAATGCGATAATCTTCTCCTTGGTTCTGGCAAAAGCCAGTGCACGGTCGTCAAGTCTTGCGCCACCCACTTCAAGCGTGTTCTGATATCCTAGTTGGGACAATCGCCCCACGTCTGCGGCCCCTTCCACCAGTATGATCCATCTTGTCCGGTCTATATTCTTGCCGTGCACGAGCCCCTCCAGATTCACCATGCCTCCACTTGTGAGCTTCTGTTTGGCCCTTGCCTTGTTGGACAAGTACAACTTTTTTTGGTGTCGTAAATTGCTAGTTGATCCCGAGTATATGGTATTAAATTTGGCGATAAACTTATCCACCCGTTCGATTTCTTCGATATAATATTCTATGCTAGTATGATCAATGTCGGATCCAAGCTGTATGGTTATAGTGCCGACGCTTTCTTTGCTGTTCGGCACCGCATCAACCGTTATGTCACTTATCTTACCTAGTCTTCTCAGGTCATGCAGAGTCCCCCTAAGATATCCCACACGCAACAGAGTGGATTTCAACTGGTATTCCGTCACCTCCCCATAGACGGTATAATCCATGTATATCGTATTCTCGAAAGCTCGGGACACCCTATTCGGGGGTTCGGGCGAGGTATATTATTCTATCAGTATGTCCCGCGTATATTTAGCTTAGGTACGAAACCGGCCCTTATACCGAAAGAACTATTGACTACAAGATCTCATCACCCACATGGTCTATGGCATTACCCTGCTGCGCAGGGAGCTTGCCTGTGCGACAGAGCAAGAAAAGGGATACGAGTACATGATGCAGGAAAATGGCAAGCGCACCGTCGAACTCGAGTCAGCCATGTCGGTACAGTCAGCAGATCTGGCAGCCTCCCGGAAAGCCGAGAAAATGAACCGGGAGGGGGCCTAGGGATGCCTGACTTTGCCAGCTTTTTCACAACCGCCACAAAGCATCCCCGCGGGCCGTTCCCGTACCAGGAAAAGCTCGCATACACAAGCTTCGGCGAGATCCCCGACACGCTCATACTGCCCGCGGGCTCGGGCAGGACCGAGGCGGCTGTGCTCTCCCTGTGGCTCTGGAGGATATACTGTAGAGAGCCCGGGATACCCCGCAGGCTGGTCTACTGTCTGCCCTCGGGGGCGCTCGTAGAGCAGATCGCATCAAGGGCAAGGGGATGGCTCTGGAACCTCAAATGGAACAAAAAAGTAGACGTCAGGTACTTCATGGGGGGATCCGAGGGGTACGCGAGCAACATCGACCTGGCAAAGCCCTGCATAATGATAGGCACGCAGGATATTCTGCTGTCTGGCGCCCTCAACCACATGTACGGCCAGAGGGCCGGGATATTCCCGGTCGCGGCAGCCATGCTGAACAACGATTCAATATGGATAATGGACGAGGCGCAGACGATGGGGGCGGGGCTGGGAACATCCCTCCAGCTAGATACCTTTAGGCGCATATGCGGCACATTCGGCCCCTCAAAGTCCGTGTGGATCTCTGCAATAGCGGGGGCGCTGGGCACTATAGACAACCCGGGCAAGAACAGGGCGGTATTTCGCCCCGGGGAGGAGGATCTTCGGGGGGAGCTTGGCAGGAGGGTCAATGCAGCAAGGACGATCCGCAGGATCGACCTGCCCACAAGAGACGGCATGTACACAGAGGCCGATGCCAAAAAGATGCTGGGCCTGCGCGAAGGCGGATCCATGGCGATCATACTCAATACAATAGACAGGGCCCAGAGGCTCTACTCTATGGTCAAAAAGAGCGTCACGGGACGCACATGGTGCGTATTGGTGCATCCCGGGTTCAGGCCTGGCGACCGGGCAAAGCTCAGCCATGAGATCCAGGGCATAGGCGAAGATGCCGACGGGGTGGTAATATCCACACAGGCGCTCGAGACAGGCGTCGACCTGTCGGTAAGGACGATAGTGGCGGAGCTTGCCCCGTGGCCCAGCATGGTAAAGAGGATTGGCAGGTGCAGGGGGGACGGGAAGGCTGCCGCATACTGGATTGACCTTGATAGCAACTCGTACCAGCCGTATGGCCCCGGGGACGGCCAAGCATATGACAGGATGGATCGTTCCAGGGAGGTTCTGGAGGGCATGGAGGGAAGCGCCGTATCTGGAACCCGCCTGGCAGAGGTGCCTGCCTATAATGCGATATACGGTGCAATATCCCGGGAACAGCTCGAGGAGCTCTTTGATACTACACAGGACATACTGGGGAGCCCTGTGGACGTGTCGAGGCATACAGGGGACGGCGATCCGGGCGCCCTTGTATTCTGGAGTGATGCAGAGCGCCGGGCAAAATGGAACGATCTGTGCGGTATGAATCTAGAGGAGCTGCGCGGGTTTGTCTCAGAGCATGCAAGCCTGTGCAGCTACTGGAATCCAAAGAGCATGAGCTGGGGGGAGATAGGCGCAGGCGATGTCTATCCCGGCATTATAGTGAGGATAGAGCCTGCCGCAGGGGGATACACACAGGAGCTGGGACTCTGGACCGGATATGACGGCCCTGTAAAAGAGGCAGTCCTCCCGGCCCGCTTGGACAGGCAGGATGGGCGGGATGTCACACTGCGGGATCATACCCGGAATATCGCGGATGCAGCAGGCGAGATCCTCTCCGGGCTGGGTGTGGATGCAGAATACTCTGGCGCCGTCCGCACGGCAGCCCAGTGGCATGACGTGGGCAAGATGCATTACATATTCCAAGAATATCTGAGGCCGAACCTGGCTAGCGGGATAGATGAAATATGGGCAAAGAGCGGCCGCAAAGAGCGCGACAAGACCCGGGAGGAGCGTAGAAGTTATGGGCGCCGCGGGTTCAAGCATGAAGTGGCGAGCGCCCTTGCGTTCATGAACAGCCATGACGGGCCTGAGCACGACCTTGTGGCATACCTGATAATGAGCCACCACGGGCTGGTCAGGCTCGAAATGCACCCCAAAGATGATGGAATGGTGTCGGGGATAGTCGACGGCGAGCCGCTCTGCGAGAGGGCATATGCAGTGCATGATAACGTGATGATACCGGCGGGCCTGGTGCTTGATGCGTCGGCATATGGGGCAGGGGGGAGGCGTCCGTGGCGTGAGAGGACTGCGGCCCTGTTAAAGAGGCACGGCCCGTTCCGGCTATCGTATCTCGAGACTGTCTTGCGCAAGGCGGACTGGGCGGCAAGCGCCAAGGATGACGAGCGGTGAGCGGCCGGGCAATCTTGGGGGGTCTTTTTGAAGTCATAGAATATTCCTGTGGATCATAAAAATAACGCAATGGCCTGGCAGGCCTTGAGCAGATAGTAAACCCGGGGGACGGCCCAAGATGTCAGATTAGATAGAATATCTGGCCCCCTCGTGCGCAACCGGATATGGGGCGTGCATGCCTTTGCGTCTGCCCGCCTGCTCTAGATGCCCATGCCGGACCTGCTTGTGGGATTCTGATAGAGTGATATATCCTGCCTGCATACTTGAACAGGATGTCCGGGGCCCAACGTTTCAAAAACACAATATGCATGCATTATACCGTCCATGGGAAGGTATCGGAATACCAGGTGGAATCCACAGTATTGAGCGTGATATGGGATGAGTATGTTTCTGACGGCACGATATTCAATCAGACTTTGCGTGTCTTGAAAAATATGGGATACATCAGCAGCGTAAAAGTCGATGTGGAATCGAATGACAAAGATACCATCGGCAGCGTCATCATACATGTGGGATCAAACCTTGACTGCGGCCTCATGTCAAGCAAGATTAAAAGGCTCGGATGGGTGCACAAGTTTCCTGCCAAGTTTAAAACCGGGTATGTGGGACCTACCAGCAAATTCTCAAACTATATGACATCCCACATGCTCAACAGGGCGACGGCCAACAGCGCCCTGGCAAGCGATGGAGGGGCAGATTTGGGGAAACTAAAGCACGGCAGGACCGCCTATCAGGAAAAGTGGATAATACTGGTTGAGGGGGCCGCAGACGTGGCACACCTGGCACGGATAGAGTATCAGAACACGATGGAGATAGGCGGCGCAAGGCTTGATGACAGGGCGCTGGATCTTGCCAGGACCAAGGAGAAGGTTGTTGCCTTTATGGACGGCGACGACAAAGGCGCGGACAACCTCCGGAGGCTCAGGAGCATTCTAAACATTGACGAGGGCCTGCTGGCTGACAGGGGAGTGGAGGTGGAGGAACTGGGCCTGGACAGGATAATGGACCTGCTCAAACCGGCAGTAAAGAGGATAAAAAAAGAGATGCGGGATGGCAGCCGGAAATCCCGCACGGATGCTCATACTGCAGAGATCTAGTGATTCGTCATTTATCCCTAAAGCAGGCATCATTGAAGGGCTTTGCAAGGGTGGGCATATCCGGTCCTCCCGCCTGTACCGGGCAGCCATGCACACAGGCGCTATCCGAGATGAAAAATGCACACAATGACAGTACAAGAACAGGGCAAAGATCCAGGTCATAACCCGGGCCACAAGGGAGTTTTTAATAGATGGCAACCGCATCTAGCCACATGTGCTTGACCCACGTGATGGAAAAAGAAATTTCCTGGCAGAATGTCCAAGCGGAATATGCTTTTCTGGACAGTGTTAGGCCGGGATCAGATGTATCCAAAGCCTCCAAATCCATAAACAACCCTGTATCTCCGCCCCGCTATGCAGGAGACAGAGTGTGCAAAACATCCCCGGAGTCCAAATGAGTCAAGACAGGCAGAAAGAAGCCGGCGCCAATGACGGAGAAAATGTCAAAACTGCAGAGTTTTCATACCGCAAAGACGAGGGGCTGGTAGCCGGATATGCGACGGAATGTGTAGGACAGGGCCCTGGAATTCTTTACATTACAACCCAGCGGCTGGTCTTTTATTCCCAGAAACACGGCATACGCCTGAACCTGGATTACGAGCATCTTTTTGACTGGAGGATAATAGGAGACACGCTGAAAATCAGATGGCAGGAGCTAAAACACGGACAGGCCCAGCACCGACTAGAAGACGAAATATTTGAGCTTGTGTTTTTGTTCAAAAGCGGATATGAGTGGATCATTCATATGATCATATATGCGACATACACCAGCAGGTTTCCGACTGGCAATGCGGGCCTGGGGTGGTATCTAAATGAAAAAGCGGAGCTTTTGCACAGATATGACGACGAGCCCCGCGTATATGATGTCAAGCTGCCGCTGTGCATCCGGGACATAACCCTGGGAATAGACATGGAAAACAAGCTGACGGCCCGGGCCAAGATCCTCCCGCCGGGCGAGGATTTCAGGATTGATGATCATACGGGAGAGCTGATACTTGAGCAATCCGTATACAAATGGCTGAAAATCCGCCATGCACAAAGGGATGACGGGACATGGAGCTGCCATGAAGGATACATCCGCCCCGGCTCGATCAAAGACAATGGAAAGGGCATAATAATGGATATCATAAAAAACGAGGTTAAATGCGAGATATCAGACGGGATAACGGCGCACAAAGAACTGATTGATGATATAACAGCGGGAAAGGTAGAGGCATCAACGGCATTCATACCTGCCGTGAAACTGCACGGGGAGGAGATATGTGCAGCAGACGACCTGGAAGACAGGCTGAAATATCTTGCAGAAAAGCTGGTTGTAATGCCGCGGGTATACGAGCTCATGAAGGGCGAAGATTTTGAATATACTAGACAGGCGGCGCTGTTCCGTGATGAGCTGCAGCTGCGCCTGACCATGCAGCTGCGCGCGGGAAAAGACATCACAGGGTTTGCCCCGGATATACAAAAGGCCCCGCAAATGCGCCTAAAAGACGGAATATCTGTGGCAGATGTCCTGAAAAAATACCGGGGCAGGCTGATAGAAGATGGAATGTACGATGCAGTATACGGCGATCACGGGCCTGATCCTGACGTTGAAAAGCATCTGGCCGCCCACGAATACTGGTATGCCCATCTTCCGGATATGTACACGTATGAAATCCCGGAATCCCGCCTGGAGATGGAAGCCCGGATAGACGCAGCCCGCTCGGATGTAGAGGAGAATTCCATGCAGGACGGCATGGATATGCTGGCCCGGGAGGGGATAATCAAAGACGGGTGGGATCATTCCAAGAGTGCGCTATACAACAGGGCAAACCTGCATGAACAGCTCGAACGCAAGATGGCAAACCCAAACAGCCCCCTCTTAATGGAGGATGTGGACAAGATAAGCCTGGTAACGGGCAGGTTCTGGACATTTATTCACCTGATCAAATACTCGGAGAGATACCGGGATGATACCGCAGATTATCTAGTCGAGATCGCTGAAAAGATGAACAGCCTGCGGATATCCAAGGTTTAGATCCATGATTGGATCGGGTCCCGGGAGGACATTTCTTGGCGAGATCCCTTTGATGTTTTTCACGCCGGCCTCGCCTTGTGGCCCAGGACCGCATGCCGCCGCGCCTGCCGTGGATGGCCATGATGATCCCTGCCTGTTCAGCCGTAAAACCGCGCCTAGATATATCTATTAGAGTACATGTTAGCCGAAACGTGAGCATAGAATTGTACCCCAGAATGGATGCACAGGAGGGAGATATTCACGGGGTGTGGCCGGAGCGCTGTTCAGCCCAGGGGGCGCCCCCGCTATTCATAGAGCACGCCGCCCGCACATATCGGGAGGCAGGACATGCCTGACTTTGCCGAATTTTTCACAACAGCCACGGGGCATCTTGGCGGGCCGCCCCCATATCAGGAAAGAATAGCAGGGACAACATTTGAGGACATACCGGACACGCTGATCCTGCCTACGGGATCAGGCAGGACAGAGACCATCCTCTCCCTGTGGCTCTGGAGGATATACAGCAAAGAGCCGGGGATACCCCGCAGGCTGGTCTACTGTTTACCTTCGGGGGCGCTCACCGAGCATACCGCGATAAAAGTGAAAAAATGGCTCTGGAATTTAAAATTGAACAGAAAGGTCGACATCAGGTTTCTAGCGGGGGGTTCCGAGGGATACATGAGCAATATCAACCTCGGGAGAGAGTGCATTATAGTGGGCACCCAGGAGGTGCTGCTCTCAGGCGCCCTCAACCACATGTACGGCCAGAGGCCCGGGATATGGCCTATCGCATCAGCCCTGCTCAACAACGATTCAATGTGGGTTATGGACGAAGCTAGAACGATGGGGGCGGGTCTTGGCACATCCCTGCAGCTCGATGCCTTTAGGCGTGCATGTGGCACGTTCGGCCCCTCTAGATCCGTGTGGATATCTGCTGTAAAGGGGCCCCTGGGCACAAAAGACAACCCGGAAAAGAACAGGAGAGTACTATCTATCGAAGATCCTGCAGGGGATGGTGCCAGGATCCGCAGGATCGACCTGCCCACAAGGGACGGCAGATACACGGATACCGATGCCAAAAAGCTGCTGGACCTGCGCGGGGGCGGATCCATGGCTGTTATACTCAACAGTGTAGATAGGGCCCAGAGGCTCTACTCGGCGGTCAAAGGCGTACAGGGGCAGATGCGGTGCGTCCTGGTGCATCCCCGGTTCAGGGCAGATGATAGGGCAAGGCTCAGCCGGGAGATCCATGGGATAAACGAGGACACCAACGTGGTGGTAATATCCACCCAGGCGCTCGAATCAGGCACGGATCTATCCGTACAGACGCTGGTGACGGAGCTTGCCCCGTGGCCTGCCATGGTAAATAGGATAGGCAGGTGCAGGGGCGCGGATTCTTCTGCATACTGGATTGACATTGACGGGCCGTACCGGCCGCACAACCCTGTATACGACGAAATGGGCGGCTCCAGAAAGGTACTGGAGGAGATAGAGGGAAGGGCTGTCCCGGCATCTACTCTGCCAGTATCTCCGGGTACAGATGATATACACGGGGCAATATCCCTGCAGGAAGTCAAAAAACTCTATGATACAACGCAGGATATCGGGGGGGATCCCGTGGATGTGTCGAGATTTGTAGGGGATGATAATCCGGAGGCGCTGGTATTCTGGAGCAGGGAGGGGCGCCGGTCTAGATGGAATGAATTGTGCGGCATGGAACTTGGCGAGCTGCGCAGGTTTGTCTCGGGACACAGGGGCATGTGCACCTGCTGGGATTCAAAGACAATGAAATGGGCGGAGATGGGGGATGATGACGCATACCCGGGGATGATAGCAAGGATAGAGCCTTCAGCAGGGGGATACTCGCAGGAGATGGGACTGTACACTGGATACAGGGGCCCCGTAGGGGAGGTCTTCCCGCAGGCCCGCCAGGACAGGAGAAGCGGGAGGGATGTGACACTGAGGGAGCATACCCAGGATGTGGTGGATGAGGCAGACTGGATACTTTCAGGACTTGGGGTCGGTGCAGAGTATTCCAATGCCGTCCGTACGGCCGCCCAGTGGCACGATGTAGGCAAGATGCACAGGATATTCCAAGAGTTCCTGGGGCCGAACGTAGAGGGCACATCAGACGAAATATGGGCAAAGAGCGGCCGCAAGGAATACGACAAGGATGCAAAAGACAGGAGGGACTATGAACGCCACGGGTTCCGGCATGAAGTGGCTAGCGCGATGGCGTTTACGGCCGTACATGACGGAGAGGAGCACGACCTTGCTGCATACCTGGTCATGAGCCACCACGGGATAGTCAGGGTTGTACTGCGCGGGCCCGCGGATGTACCCGGGGATATGATAGCAGGGGTTGTTCACGGGGAGGCTCTATCCGACAGGGGATACTCAGTGCATGAAGGCGTGACGGTTCCTGCGGGCATTATCCTTGATACTTCAATATCGGGCAAAGGGGAGAGGCGCCCGTGGAGCGCCAGGACCTCATCCCTGCTGGATGGGCACGGCCCGTTCCGGCTCTCATACTTGGAGAGCATACTGCGCAAGGCTGACTGGGCGGCAAGCGCCAAGGAGGATCTTGCACCGGATGGAAAACGGTAGGGGCCCGCGGGCCGGTGCACAAGAGGACAAGATCCCGGACCGGCGGCTTGAGCATCCGTGAATATCCGGGATAATGCAGGTGCTGCATCATGGGCTGGTACGGTAGGCTGTGCGAAGCGGGTTTGAACGGCAGCACGAACGCGGGATCTGTTATATATCGAGAATCTGCAGAACCCGCGTGTCGGGCCGCATGGATAGCATTCGCAGGGGTTTTTGCACATGCACCCTCCATTATTTCTGCAAGAACGCCTCCGACGACGGCCTGCCGCGCGTGTTCAAGCGGCACTTTCGCGTTTTCTGGGCGGCCATAATAGTAGCCGGACTGTATCTATGCCTGGATCTTGACATCGGTAACACCATAGAGAACCGCGATGCTGCAACCATACTTGTCGTAAATGCAGAGATACTTGTGACCACGCTGGCGGTTACCCTGGGCGTCACCCTGCTTGGGATACAGTTTCGGGCGCAGACCTATACGATGATTGCCATGATGCAGCAGATGCAAAACTGGGTGGTGTACGGATTTGTTATCGTCTTTATATCCCTGATAGTGCTGAGCATGATCCCCGTGGGATATGCTGCATACCTGCAGGATGCGGGCCCGGCGGGGAATCCGGCCGGTGCGGAGCCAGCCTACAGGATTGCCGTGTTCATCCCCGTGCTGTTTCTGGGGACGGCATTCTCAATGCTGTACCTTGCCGGGTATGTCTATTACATGATAAACAAGCTCCAGCCTGACCAGATGATGCACACGGTCGTGGACGGGATCAGGGACGCACTCTCCGGCAGATCCGGAAATGCCGCCGTTGACGTGTTTGTAAAGATCTGCAACGACGGCAAAAAAGGGCATGACTTTAAGGAGAAATTTGCGGTATGGGAGCAGATAATGCACAGGGCAGTCGAGCTGAACAACACCCTGCTCTTCAAGCTGGGGCTTGAAAGGCTGATGGCGATATACGACGATGTCATCAGGGGGATGGGGGATGTAGGCAGGATGGAGGGGAGCAAAGTCTATGAAATGATAAAAGATGAAACAGCCCGGGAATCACTGCGCGGGGAGGCAGGTAGGCTGCCGGATGGCAAAAGAGAGGTCACGGTGATGCTGAGAAGGGAGAAAAGGCTCTTTTTTAGGTACATCAACGAGGTCATGCTGGCCTGCGTCCAGTACAGCAGAAAGACATGCTCCTCCGAGTTCTTTGGGGAGTTTGTACGCAATAAAGAGCCCATTCCCACGCGGGAGGAGCTCCGGACGAGCGCGTACAAGAACATGATGTTCGATGTCTGGTCGACGGTGATGATAACCAGCATACTCGGTGCCAAGGACCAGATCATGCGCCGGGCCGTGCAGAATCTCTTTAAAAAGCTGGAGACGCCGGCCATGGAAAAAAACAGGCGGTGGACCATGGCGTTCTTCCACAGCCGGATAGCATCGCTGGTAGAGTTTGCAATGGACCCCACGATAAACACCAACAACCAGTACCTGCTGCACTATCTTACGGCCTTTGGCCATTACGAGTTTCCAAAGAATGCGCGTGGAATAACTGCGAGGCAGGAGTTTGCGGACGATCGAGACGGCAAAAAGCCGCCACAGGGCACCGGCCATGTCCTGGACGCAAACCAGGTTGCCATGCCCTCGCCGACAGAGGCGTGGAGCATGATCATGAACCATGCGTATGCGCAGAAAAACACGGTGGTTTTTGATGCCGGGTTGGAGGCAATGAAGAAGAGCCTGCAAAGGATCCGTACCGGCACAGAATACAGAATGTCAATAGACGCCCTGTCCGAGCTGATGGGGGAGGTGCTAAAGCGGCAGCCGCCCGGCAATGCGGAATATGACTACAGCAAGAGATGCGCCTCCAGCTTTCTCAAATGTTTCACCGCTTCTACATGGGTGTGGCTGTTTCATGATATACGGATAACTAGGTTGTGGATGGAATGCATAAGGATAATCATCGATGCAAGAGAAGAGAGCACCATAAAGTACTGCCTGGAACGGCTGGAATCACACCCCGGAGACGGCGGGGAGGGGCCGTATCTCCGTTCAGAGGCGCCAGGCGGCGATTCCAATGTCGGGGCGGGGAAAACAGGGAGTTCGCCCGAGACGGCCAAAAGCATACTGCAAGATCTCCGGCTCAAACTGGACACGCTGACACACATGCCAGAGGTTGATGACAAAGCATGGGCTAGTATCCCGGGGAAACTAGAAGATCTAGGGGACAAATACCTGCGGCAGTTCCTCCTGACCTGCGCCAATGGCACCGGTACACAATGTCTTGAATTGCAGACCTCTGAGATATTCAGAAATGGAATGCTGCGCTTTTATCATTCTGATATTGGCACAGTGCGCCAAATTATGGATGAGTTGAGGCTTGCCGTCGAATCATTCCATGGCCGGAAAATTGATGCTTCCATGAAACATGCCCTGCCATGCTACGAAACACGTGAGAGTTTGCTTGACAACCTGCTCCGATTCTCGGATTCCGGCAAGGTTCAGGAGCTTTTTGAAATTCTCAGGCTATATGAGAAATACAACTTTTACGCTGCATTTTATGACTATGTCACGGAGGGCAAGAGGCGGGACACGGTAGTCAATAACATCTATTCTGCCATAGATCTAAAAGACCGGGAGCTGGTAAAATATACCCTGGAATACTTTCAAAATGATCCTGATACGGCCAATAGAAACGACCTGAAAGAAAGCATAGGGTTGCAGCTGGAAAAACTAAATGAGAATGCAGAATGGGACAAGATAGAATCAATAGTGGAATTATCCATGGAACTGAAACTGCCTCTAGCCAGGCAGTAACATCACACTTTAGACAAGTGCAAAAGCGTATGGGTTTGGCTTGAAAATTGACGATATACCGACTAGATCGTATCTCGGAAAAATCCCGCAGAGGCATCTTCAGCAATATTTTCATAATTGAACCCGGGATTCGTCCTGACTATATCCACAAGAACATGATGCACACAATCCAGCTCCTTTACAATGCACCAGCCGGGCACACAACACCTGCTACCCACTCATCGGACCCATTCAGCCAAGAAATTGTTGAGAAATATCGTATACGAGGAATTTTTCTCATACTGCTCCCTGTAGAATATCTTGTATGCCTCCTCATCCATTGATATTGCCGCCACCGAATTTCCAGCGTTAACCGCATAGAATGTACCGGGGAGGTTTTCTCTTAGCATGCCAAGGATTTTTTCTTCATAATCGATATTGGCTTCCATGAACGCCCGTAACTCATCTTGAATTTCAATGACGACCATATGGGTTGTCTCCTCGACGGGTTTTAGTTGCCGTGCATTTTCTATGCATTCATTCATTGACAGGTCGGGGTTCTCTCCGACCCATTTTTTTATCTTTACATCATCACTAAGGCCGATATCGGGTTTTGCCAGATACTTGGCCAGTTCAATGACCCTGTCTACAGGAATAGATCCACCCGTGACATAGTTAAATGCCTCAACGGCCTTCAGTACTGCATTCTCGGCTTTTTTTGGATTGGAATGGATCTTCCCCTCTTTTATGGCATGTTTCAGCTCTGGAGGCAGCCTTGCAAGCCGGACATACTTGTTTATCATCTGTGTGCTAAGGTCGAATTTTTCTTTTACCAGATCATAGCTACCGTATGTGTTGTATATCTTTGCAACGGCTTGTACCAGATCAGAATCGGTCATAGGCAGGTGGATTTGGCAGAATCATAGTATGCAGCAATAGGCTGCAATAGTCCATTTGCCTTTGTGCTCTCTGCCGGATCCTCTATTCCTTGTTCTATGCCATGTAGGCGAACACTGTGTTTTTTGACTTTTATCTTGTCCAATGGAACGTATTCAAATATGTCACTCATGGGAATGCTGGCATCGATAGGCTTAAAAATATTTCTGAATTTATACGAACCTGCTTGATGCAAAGATCATATCTGCTAGCCATCTCTATCCTCACCAGTCGGGGGGGGGGGTTGTCCGTCGGGACCTCCTTGGAAGCACTCTTGCCCCTAAAAGTCTCCAGGTGACGCCCCCGGCTTTTTCCTGTTGACGGCGGCAAAGCGTGGCCTGTGGTATGCGAGTATGCGGGCAGACTTTCTGAACAGTTCTACAGCGCGCCACAGAACGATATCCGTGGATATAACGGTGGAGTTTGGTGGACATCTACATGGGATAACGGATCTTGCATGCACACGAAATCCGCCGTACAAGTTGTCAACATAGTGGAGTTTGGACGGATAGGGGTGATGATTGGGAGGTTCCGGAGAGGCAGGGTATAGACAGATGCTCGGGAACCCCGGAGGCACGGCATATACAGAATTTTACCCACGGAGGCATGTGATGAAAAAACTTGTACATGATCCACAGTATGGGAGTATTGAATCAGGTAGTAAAGATCCAGAAGAGCCAAGCCCGGGCGTCAATCCACACTAGAGTTACTCTAGTTTGTTCGCCACGTTCTTCAGCCCGTCCCCATCAAAACTTGGCAGAATCTCACACAGTTTTTCGAACAGTTGCAGAGTGTCGGGCTCATTTTGGAGATTCTCCTTTATGGCAAGCGCTATCTTGGCGGCATCTGTTGCGTCTGTGCCCCCTTCTTCGTCCTCCTCTGCATGTGCCCGCATGTATCTAGCAAACAACTTCTTGTGATTCGTGTCCAGTGCTTCATGCACCGCTTGGGTCATTCTTTGCAGGTTATTCATCTGAAACTCCTCTAACTCCCTTGTCATCAGCTTGATTCTCTTGTTTATTTCCTGCCAGCCAGCAGGGCTCACACAGTAATGGTTGATGGCCGATGTGAGGTGGCTGCAAAGTGCATGATAATGGGTTTTGTCCGACCATTTGTCACATGTGCAGTGGAAACAATTCTGCGAGTTGGAACTTGAGTGGCGCAATTCGACATGGGCATCCTTAAATTTGATGTGCGTGGGGACCCCCCCATCTGCCGGCATTGGGTCTACCGGCGGATCTATGCCACCGTGCCGCTTGGAGCGGGTACTTTGCTGAACATTCTCGTGTGTGGAATGCATTGTGGACGTGTCCAAACCCATCCCTATCTTAAAATCATCATCCGATAGCTTGGCTAACATGGAGACAATATCAAAATATTTGTTGCTGACAGATTCAAAATTCACGTCAAGTGGAACATGCAAGTCGATTTCTTGCATATATCCTATGGCGAATGTGGTCTCGATACCTCCGGGAATTATCTCTACAAGGGCTTGGCCTGATTCATAATTGAGTGATTTTACCAGGACCATGCTGCCTTTTTCTTTGCCACACATAATGCGAGCAACCGAGTGCCGTCTGCACGGTATGGTGGGCGTAATATGGCACCATCCCTGTATGCCCTCTTCGTCGATGATCTGCACCGTCCTGTCCTCATGTGTATATTGTCGAACCGAGGGGTCAACCCGACGGCATGTGAATATCACACCCTTGTCCCCACTTGGAATTGACTTTATAAGATCTTCAATTATGGCAATGGTAACCTTCTTGTTGATCATTACCTTACAGTGGAATATGTCGTCTTTATTCGCTTCGAAGTCCTGGTTTTTCATCAGTTTCTGGTGATCAGCACTAAAATTATCATCTTTGAGATCCACGATAAAGTCAAATTTTTTCCCGGTCTCCCTCGGACTTCGGAGCAGTGCGGCATGGCTTAGTACCAATCCAGTGATTCGCGCAACCTGGTCATCACAGTCATCCAAATCTCCCTTCTCGAGCTCCACCAATTCATCAATAAACCGATCTGGATCGATTTTCCTTCCAAAAAACTCGTCCTTCCCAATTTTTGCAGGATCCTTATTGGTTTTTTTGTAATCCTCCTTGGTGGTCTTCATGAGCGCTTTGTGATTCTCAGGGGTAAAAAACTGGTCATGTATGGAAGATGTCCTCTTGAAATCATACGTTCGTAGGAGTTTCTTTTCATTCACCAACTTATCTAGCAACTCGTCTATTTTCCCAACTCCAATTAGCATCCTTAGCAGTGGAAATCTCTCTTCAATCTCCCATATTATACTATTATACGATATCCCTTTTTTATGCTTTTTTACTAGATCATACAGTGCTCCCTCCGCAGGTAGGTGCTTTTCTGACCCAGATGTCCCTTTGTCTGTGATACTAAGACCGTGTTCAACTTTAATCTCGTTGATTATATCATCTGAATTCGCGGCTAAGTTCCCCCCCATGTAATGATCAAAAGAGGACTTTATGGACTTGATCTTCAGTAAAGGCAACAGAGGACTAATTTTTGGATAGACGTCAGACACTACATAGGCGATATTACCACGTTGCGCGTGTTGTTCCTCTAGGGCCGCATGGATAAACACTGTTTCTCGTATACTATCATGTAGAAGCCCGCATATCGGAGTACGTATACTACTACACTCTTTCGTTATAACTTCATATCTATTAGAGTATTTGGAGCCGCGCCGGTCTATGCTATGGTTATCCTGTTTAAACACTTTCTTAACGAGATAATCAAAATGAATGGAATCATGTATGTTGTATTTTTTCATCATCTCGGTGACGCCGATTTCAGCATTGTAATCTTCAACGAATTCGGGCAGGAGTACATGAGGACATTTTTTATTGACTTCGATTACGAGGTTGACAACCTTCTTACGATCCCTATTCCAAATCCCTTTCCCCATTACATTGCAGCCCGCTCTAAACTTTGTTAACCTAGTCATTTCCACTCAACCCAAGATTTTCTAGTATACCAGGAATTATTTGGATAGTATTTCATTGGAAACCCTTGTACGGCTTGCTATTGGTGGTCATGCCCCTGTTCAACTGTATTAGGAATCCTATGCCGCCATTGGCACGTCCCCCGTATATGCCCGGGGGGGTTTTCGTAGCGGCAAACAAGCCCAAGGCCCCGTTTTTCAACAGTGCAATACAGCACACCATCCACATCCGCTCTTCTGCAAGTACATCCTTAGATGCTGATTTCGATGCTTTTTCCAACGATAACCTGATGCCGACTTCTTTGCCTGCGGCCATTGCCAGTGGAAGTATGTGCACCTGTGATTTTTTGTAGAATATTGAGATTTCCTCCATGGCGGCTCCGTTTAAGGCGGAATAGAAACTTTTGACTTTCAAGTTAGACTTTACAGATGATACGCGTAGGGTCAGTCCGTCTGAAGACGCCTTGTAATACTGTCCCAGACCGTTATGACCCATCTACCTGCACACCCTTGCCCGTAGAGAGTACCGTGATACTTGACAAAGTTGTCTGTATGTTTGCTTGCTTAGACATCTGCCCAAGAACAGGGAAGCATGTTATTAAATCTTGGGTGTAATGTTGTGTGAGTGTTTACCCCACGCATGGATTTGACGGCACCTGACCTAAAGATCCATACAATATGATCGCGCATCACCCCCATGGGCTCCGACAACGGCTTGGAGTCAGGTTTGCCACCAAGCTGAAGAACGCACAGCTGCACCTGTTCACGTTCCTCAGGTACGAGGACGTCGAGCCGACCAACAACGCGGCCGGGACGGCCCTCAAGGCGGCCGTACGGCAGGGAGGTGCAGGGAGCAGCTCAAATCAGTCGGAGGCATGAAGCTGTTCAGCGTACTCCTGTCCTGCCTGGAGACGTGGAAGAGGCAGAAGACGTCGATCGAGGAGGGCATCGCGTCAGTGATCATAGGGTAAACACTCACAATGTTGTGTGAGAGTTTAGGTTCGGATCTGTGCTAATATACCCACCCGGATCGATGTGTCCTGCTGCTTCCACGTGAGCAGGTACGCCATAAGCACGCTGAACGTCATCATGCCCCCAGCCGTCTTGAGCTGCTCCCTGCACCTCCCCTGCCTTATGATTGCCTTGATGGCCCGCTTGGCGGCGTTGTTGGCCGGCTGAATGTCGTGGTAGAACAGGAAGGTAAACAGGTTCGGCTCGGCATTCGCCAGCTTCTTGCCAAGGCGTATGGCACGCCTCCGTGTAGACCTTTGCCAGCCCGCGCGTCCGGGCATCCAGCCCCTGTACGACGAACTCGGCCCCTATGCCGCATACTTCGGCCTACCTTGCCGCCTTGGCATCCTAGTATACCATGCACAGCCTGCCGCACAGCTCCTGTGAGGTAACATCTTGTGCCGTACCCTTGGCATCCCGGAGTATGTGCGCCCAGCAGCTCTGCATGACGGGGAATATCTTGTACGATCCAGGCCCGCTGCAGACGATCTTCATGCCCTGCGGGAAGAGAAGCACGGGGACCTGCATCGACCGGCTCCCATCCATGAGCACCACCGTGTACAGTTTATTGCAGAACAGACATGAGGGCGGCGATGCTGCCCCTCAGTCCCTGCCCAGTCCTGCCGCCTTACACCCATCCCCGTACCCTCCCTGCTCGAGCCGCCGGAGCAGCTCGCGGCCCTCGTCCCCGCAGGGTCCCCCGGCTGGTAGCTGGGCTTTTCTGCGGCGCGCCCGCCGCCCCGCAGCTGCGGTTCTCCTACTTGAGCTCCCGGATCCTTTTGCCGGCTTCCTGCAACTTTTCAGCAGCCTCCTAGAGCCTGTCATCAGTCCCTCGGGCGCTCTTCTGGTAGGCTGCCAGATCCGCCGTCAATCCAGCCACGGCCGCCTCGAGCTCGGCGGTACGCTTGTCATTCTCCTGCATCGTGGCCTCGTATCCCTTCTCCAGCTCTACCGCACGGGCAAGCTCCATGCGCAGCAGCATGACATCGGGGCCCACATGGATAATGCGATCTCATAATCAGTGGATCTTTCGGTATGGGGACCGGATTCCGTGCCTAACTTAAACTCTCACGCGGCCGATCAAGTAAGGTTTATTACGATTCAGGTGCGATGCTAAGAGCACAATGGCAACAGAACAGACCACCAAAATGGTAACGGTCACAGAAAAGGCCGCAGCCAAGATCAAGGAATTCATGTCAGAAGAAGGCGAACAGTCCCAGTACCTCCGGGTTTACGTCCAGGGGGGAGGCTGTTCCGGCCTATCCTATGGCATGGGCTTTGAAAAGACTGCCGAGGAGGACGACACCGTCATAGAGGAATCCGGTGTAAAACTCCTCGTTGACAGCTACAGTCAGGACCACCTGAACGGGGCCAGCGTTGACTATATCGAGAGCCTGATGGGCTCTGGGTTCAAGATCAACAACCCCAACGTTACCAAGTCATGCTCCTGCGGTCACTCATTCAGCACTGAATAAGTCCGCATCTCTTTGTTTTTCTATTTATTGGCCGAGATATAGCTGTTCCATGCAGCTCAGGGTAAGAAATACGGCCAGGGTGACGGCACGGCTGCCCCGCATTAGGTTCAAACCCGTTCTAGCCGTGCAGGCAAAAACCATGAACAATCCACCCTCATAATTCCATTAGATGAGGCCGTCAGGGGCCATTCAGATGTATTACGGATGGCCTGGAATCACACTTCATCTTTCTTGGAGGTCGCCTTCCCAGAGGCATTACGAGTTATGAAACGGCATCGTTAGCCAGCTCTTGCCTCACTTGATCGTACATTCAACTCTGTCCATCCGCCCGGTGATACTCTGAACCAGCTCAACATGCAGAACCTGCACTCTCCCAGGGCTCGGCCATCTTCCGCAATTTCGATACCCGTGTACCGTTCCGCCGATCAAGTTGTCGTGAGGTATGACTGCCTAATACGGATCGTTATTTAGCAAGCAGAGACCAGCCTCCAGATCCACCCCGGGATACTTGTACCAGATCTGCAGGGCCCCGTGTCCAACCAGCCGCGGCCCCCAAGGCCGGCAGTACGGCACTTTTGCAGCCCCGTCCAGACCCCCGGCGCCCATCCCAGACCCTGATCGGCCCGGCACCAAGGCGGTATTTCCGGCGATAGGCACATATATCCAATAGTTGGGGCCCCTACCATGTTAATCAGGAGGGTAAACTATTGCCTCAATCGGGGATTGTCAAGTATCACGTTAAGCTATCCTATGAAGTCGACGGGCTCATCGAACGCGAAGATGTGATGGGTGCCATCTACGGACAGACCGAGGGTCTGCTTGGTCCGGAGATGAACCTAAACGAGCTTCAGCGACTGTCCAAAATAGGCAGGATAGATGCCACCGCGCGCCAGGCCGTCAACAAGACGCACGGCAGTGTCCTTGTGCCCACTAGCACCGACATAGATACATGCGCCCTGATTGCCGCATCGATAGAGAGCATAGACAAGGTGGGGCCATTTGACTGCAAGTTCAGCCTCGAATCGATAGACGATGTAAGGGCGGCAAAAAAGGACGATATCGTCCGGCGCGCAAAGGAGATAAAACAGAAATGGGTCACAAAGACGGTAAGCGAGGGAGATACCATGCTCAAGGATGTGCACGAAGGGGCAAGCCACGGCAAGGTCCAGTCGTTCGGCCCGGCAAAACTTGCCTGCAGCCCCGGAATACACTCCTCCAACTGGATAATCCTGGTAGAGGGCAGGGCGGATGTGATAAACCTACTTCGCGCAGGCTATGACAATGCTTTGGCCATAGAGGGTGCCAAGATAGACGAATCGATAAAGGAAATATGCGATTCCAAGGACAGAGTGGTGGCATTCATGGATGGAGACAGGTCGGGTGGCTTTATCCTAAAGGAGCTCAAGACGCTAGTCAGCGTAGATGAGAGCATCCGCGCAGACCCGGATACCGAAGTAGAAGAGCTCACCCCACAGAGGATAGCCGAGATACTAGACCCGATAGCGGCAAAGATCAGAGAAGAGCTTGAACCTGCAAAGCTAAAAGACGAAGCGGACAAGCCGATAGCCGAGGTCGCATCATCGATATACCCCGGGTTAAACGAGACGCTCGAGGCAGTGGCTCTTGACGATGACAGAAAGGAGGCGTTTCGCGTGCCGATAAGCGAGCTGGTGACAAAGCTGTCAAAACAGTCCGGGCTAAAATACCTGGTATTAGACGGGATAGTCACCCAGAGATTGCTAGAGGCTGCAAGAAACGCCGGCGTAAAATGCGTTATAGGGCACAGGTCCGCCAAGCTTGCAAACTCGCACGGGCTGACTATCAAGTCGTTTGGCGAGCTTGGCGTCTCATGAGTTGCCCGTCAAGATACACCAGCTTTTAACGCTTGCATACCTGCTGTCCCAGGGAGCTGGCAGCACGTACTTTGGCATAACCACGGCTGTCCTCGGCGGGCGCATGGGCATATCCCAGCAGGCAGCATCCCAGCACCTCCGGGAGCTCGAAGACGAGGGCCTGATAACCAGAAACGCCGAAGGCAAGGGCATATCCGTAATGGTGACAGACAAGGGCCGCCATGAGCTGCTCCGCGTATACAATATACTCCACGACAGCCTCCACTCGAGGCCGGACCATGTAGAGATCACGGGGACGCTCGTATCGGGCATGAACGAAGGGGCCTATTACATGTCTAGAGAAGGGTATACCGGGCAGTTCCAAGAGCGCCTGGGCTATGTGCCGTTTCCCGGCACCCTAAACGTGGATACGGACAGAAAGCACGGCCCAGAGATCGCCCGGCTCGACGGCATGAACGGCACCATAATCGACGGGTTTACAGACGGAAAGAGAAGCTATGGATGGGTCAAGTGCTTTGCGGGAACTCTAAACGGGACAATACCGTGCCATTTGATAAGATTAGAGAGGACACACCATGGCTCATCTACCGTCGAGCTTATCTCAAAGCTCGATATCCGCAAGGAGACCGGCCTGGATGACGGCGGAAAAATCACCATAAGGATACCCCTTGAACAGGAAGACTAGGTGTCGTGTATGGCCTCGCCGTACTCTTTTTCTATCGTCGAGCTTGATATCTCCGGCACTGGCGACTGCAGCCTGGCTACAGCAATGGATAGGCCCAGCTTGGAGCACCCGTCTGTAACGTACTTCTCCTGGTGTACCTGGTCATAGCCTAAAGCTATGACATCAGGCCGGACCTTTTCTACAGTCCGAAACATGTCCCGCTCGTCCCCTACCAGGCACAAGTCCACCATGTGTAAAGAAGAGACGAGATCCTTCCTCTGCTCTTGTGTATGCAGGGGGGCGTGCTTTTTCATCTTTTTTACGGTGCTGTCGGTGGCGACAGTCACCACCAGTATGTCGCCGAGCTTTTTTGCCGCGTTCAAGGTATGTATGTGCCCCGGGTGTATGATATCGAATACGCCCCCGGCAAAGACCACCCGGAGAGACGACCTGCCAAGCTCTGTAAGCGCGTTATTCTCTATCGCCCCCCTGGATGCAAGCGAGGCCATCCTCTCCTGGAGCATATCCTCGGGTATCATGCTCTTGCGGGCGGCAGCCAGGGGCTCCGAGCCGTCAAGTGACGACACGTAGATCGACGAGAGTATCAGATTGTCTATGGCGTCCAACTATTCTCCGTGTATGCAGTATGGGCAGTCATTGCACCCTGTCTATCCCGCGCGCCATTCTTAGCGCGTCCACCAGGCCGTCCGCGTATCCCACGCTGAGCACGGCCAGCTCGCCCTCTCCTTTGCCCATGAACTCCTCAGCATCCCGGAGATAGTGCCCCGCATTCTCCAGTACATGGCCATACTCTGGAGGGTTGTCCTCTAGAGCCTCTATTGTTTTCATTGCGTCTCTTACCATGGGGACATACTTTTTGACCATCTGCTGTGGTATGCTTGGCATGCGCTCAGAATTATCCGACGGGGCATCGAGACATTTGGCAGAGGCCGACAGCGCCTCTGATTCTGTAAAGTGCAGGCCCCCGGGGATTATCACTGCATGGGGAGGGGCCCCAAAGTCATACCCTTTCAGGGACGATATGCGGCCCGCCACTATCGACTGCCCTTTCATGCCTATTCTAGAGGCTATCACGGCAAACAATTCGTCTGTTATGACGCCCCTTCTTTGCTCCTTTTCATATTCAATCAGGAGGCCCAGCGCATCCCCCGGGTCAAGGAAAAAGCCCCCGTCCTGGTCATATTCTAGAAGCAGGACCGTGTGGCTCCCCGATACAAGATTCTCGTATATTATTCTGTACGGGGTGGATGCAGCCCGCGGATCGCGGGTTACAGTGGCAGTCCTGCCCATTTTGTAATGGTGGAGACCGCACTCGCCAACTGCAGATGCCAGTATCGATGCAGCATGTATTGAGCCAGTCGGGATATTCAATTCGGCAGCACGGGTCCTAAGCTCGATGTGGGTGGTGGCAGTATACGGATCCCCGTAGGATACCAACACCACTTTTTTTGTGCGCGCATTATCCAGTATCTCTTTTCCATCTTCTACCATCCACCGCCTTGCCGGGATGATTTTGCCGCCGGCCATCTCTTCTAGTGCACGCTCGTCGGATTCTGTGACTATGCTGGTAAATCCCTCCAGGTATACCATCTCGGCTTGTTCTATAACATTTTTTGCGTCGGCCGGAATTGACCCTGCTCCCGCCAGCCCCATGCCGACAAACCAGAGCATCAGCGCTTTCTCTCGTGGAGTCTTTTTAAGTGGTGCAGCATGCGCTTGAGCACTTCTATCCCGCTAAGATATTCCGATATGGACACCATCTCGTTTATTGTATGCGCCTGGTGCGGGTCGCCGGGCCCGTAGGTGACGACAGGTATGCCGAGCCTGTTACCCACTACGTTCATGTCTCCGGTGCCGGTCTTTCGTATTAATGTGGGGCGGCACTTCTCTACGTCCATTACACCGAGGTTGAACGAGCGCACAAGGGGAGAATCATGTGGCGCCTCGAACGGGTCGGTCTCGTCCAGTATCGAATAGAACGCCTCTATGCCGCGCTCTCTAGAGATCCGCTTTACCGATTTTGATATCCTCTCTTCGACACCCTTGCAGGTAGCATCGACGGGCACGCGTATATCCATTACCGCCTCACATTCCTTGGGAGTCACATTGTGGCTTGTCCCGCCTTTAATCTCGGTCAGAGCTGACGTGAGCATCATCCCCTTTGATCGGCCCTCCTGGCCTGTACCCAGCTCTTCTCGCAGGGCCCCGCAGAAGAGCATCGCCTCCTCGATAGCATTCTTTGAGAGCCAGGGGGCGCTGGCGTGTGAGCTGTCTTCAGCGCTGATTCTGAGGTTTATAGCAAGCCTTCCCTTGTACGCGATGGTCACCTGCCGGAGCCCGCTAGGCTCGCCGAATACGGCATAATCGACGTCCAAGTCCTGCTTTACGAGATGCTTTATCCCGGTCGCGTTGCCCTCTTCATCCACTGCTCCTACAAACTTGACGGTGCCCCCGTCGTGCGGCATTGCAGCGGCTGCAAATAGCATGGCCATGAGGGGAGCTTTTGCGTCGGATGCGCCCCTGCCGTACAGGCGGTCCCCGTCCCTTCTCACCCTAACCTTGCCGGGAACGACATCCATGTGGCCGCAGAGCATGACATGGGGCGGGCCGCTGCCCCTGGTGGCTATGATATTCCCGACATCGTCTATGGTTATATCCTCGAATCCCAGGTCGTCGCATTTATCGGCGAGAAACTCGGCCATTGGCTTTTCTGCCATGGACGGGGTGTACAATCTGAGCGCCTTTTCTAGCATCTTGACAGCAAAGCGCGGCGTGACGGCAAACGAGTTGTCCAACTTAGCACCTGTCCAGCGCGTAGTCGATCATCAGAGAGGGGATATCCACCTCGCAGACCCTTACAGTATTCTTGTATTCGGTAGTGTTGTTTACTTCATGGACCACGTATCCCCTTTCATCGCTTTCCATGAGGTCGACGCCGACTATCTGGCCCTCTACTGCATCTTTTGCCTTTATGCATATTTCCTCTAATTCCTGGCCCACGGGGCAGGGCTCTGCCCTACCTCCCAGCGCCATGTTGGTCTTCCAGTGGTCATCACCAGAGTACCTGTATATTGCGGCTACCGCTTTGTCGCCGACCATTATCACCCGTATATCCCTCGGGGGCCTCTTTACGAACTCCTCCAGGTAGTGTATCTGATATATCGGGTACATCCCGTCCCGCAGCTCCATTATGCCCTCGGCAGAATCATGGTCGTTGAGCTTTGCTATCATACGGCCCCAGCTGCCTACTGTCGGTTTTATCACCCGGGGGTATCCACCCTTGTCAAGTGATTCGAGGGCGGCCTCCCTCGAGAATGCAACAGTAGCGGCGGGAGTCGCCACACCTTTCTTTCGTAATAGCATGTGGGTGTACAACTTGTTGCCGGCGAGCATGCCCGTTCTTAGGCAGTTTATCACCGGGACGCCCATACCTTCGAGGGCTGCCGTCGAGTGTACGTTTCTGTAATAGCTTACGCAGCGCTGCAACACTGTCCCGTATTCCGTACCTGAATCCCCGTCAAGGTCAAGGGCGAGCTTTTTGCAGTCGACCATTCGAACGTCGGCGCCCTTTTTCTTGCCCGCCTCTAGGAGCGCCTTTTCCTCCCACCGTATGGTATCATACAGGACTGTGAGGCAGCGGGTCACTGCCCCCAGTCCTCGCCCACCGTCTGGGCAGGCTTGAGCTCAAAACCCTCCTGTGTCTTTACCAGCTCAAAGCCGGCACCGCACTCGGGGCAGGTCACTATCTCGCCTTCTAGGGAGTCTGCCGGCACGTGTATGCTGCCGTCGCACTCGCTGCAGGTGGCCATATCCTACTTGCCCTCCTAGCCATTAATTATCCTTTATGACCAATGCGAAATGAATATTTTTGTTCCCCACGGCTTAACGGTCCTTTACCGAAAGACGTATGGGTTACGAAGATCGCATTGCCTTTCATGACCTTAGCAGAGTCTACTAGAATAGAATTGTAAGACCATAGGAACGAATGACAAACTAGAGCGACATAGTATAGCTACCAAGGTTCAAGGCGTACAAATCAGCTAGACGTGGGAAGAGTTTGGTAAAATAAAAAGGAAAGAGGGAATGGCGGAGATCACCGAGCTGGAGAAGGCGTTATACCGTACCATGTTGGCACTTTACAGGATGTGGTAAGAGGGAAAAGTTGTTCGCCCTGCGTAGCGCGTACATGCTTGTTAGAATAGAATGTAGAAGTGTGCTAGCATATCATGTGGCTATGCTCTGGTCTACAAGCATCAGAGATTTGACGCATAACTTACCACTGCAACACAGAATCTGTTATATATCAGTAATTGGCAGCTATAGCATATTGGGATTATGGAAACGTTTCCAAGAATGTGAATGTTGTACCCAGAATGATAGTTACCGTTTAATACGATCATTCTTTTGCAAAAATTCTTCAGACAATGAGTTACCACGTTTATTCAAACGGGGCTCACGTATTTTTTGTCTGGGATTCTTTGTGATCAGTTTAATAATATTATCACTTTATCCTATTGATGGCAACATTGCTAACGACGATGTTGCGAATATACTAATGATTAATGCAGAGATACTTGTGACTACATTGGCAGTAACGTTGGGTGCTACTCTACTTGGTATCCAGTTCAGGGCACAGTCCTATACGATGATCGGCATGATACATCAAATGAAAAATTATGTATTGTATACTTTTATTTTCATCTTCATATCTTTGATAGTGTTAAGCACTATGACAGTTGTGTATATTACATACCTACCAGGGGATAGTATGAAATCGACGGAGGGTGAACATGCTGATCCTGAACATAAGATTGTCGTGGTTCTACCATTTATATTTTTAGGCACTTCATTTTCAATGTTATATCTTGCCGGATATGTTTATTATATCATAAACAAGCTACAGCCTGATCAAATGATGGCAGAGGTTGTAAAAGATATGAATAATGCATTATTCATCGAGAACGATAACTTTGCTATTGATTTATTTAAAATCGTTAATGAAGATCTTGATAGAGAGAATCTTAGCAAAAAGTATCATGATATTAAAACAAAATTTGCAGTATGGGAACAGATAATGTTAAGGGCAGTTGAACTAAATAATATTTTAATTTTTAAAATGGGTTTAGAAAAAATGTTTGATATTTACAACCGTGTTAAGGATGTGGGTGATGTCAGTATAAATGATATATCCAAAAACTTCAAACGTAACGAATACATTGGAGAATTATTATTTGAAAGAAATATGCAATTTAAGAAATTATTTGAAATATATCATTTTATCACTAAAAATGCTGATAGTTTTGAAGTTACTAAATTACTCAAATATGAGAAAATTAACGAATTTCTATGCGATAGAATTGAAGAGTTACAATCCGATAAAAAAATACAGCTTAGTAAGCTAATCGAGACATATGATAATGTTATAAAATCTAATGATATCGGCACAGAAAAATTAACAAATGATGACGATACTAAATTGTCAATTAAAGGATATTATGATATTCTAGAACGAAAAGAACAGTATAGTCCTATGGTTGACAGTCTGTTGAAAAATAAAAAATCCAAAAATATACTATATCAGCAAATCAGAAAATTATCAATTAATGAAAAAATAGAAATCATACAAAAATTGTATGAACGGTTTCTCTATAAAGCTACTATACAAAGTATACAAGAATTTAACAAAGATTTATTTTTTGAACATATTAGTGAGGTGATATTAGGCTGTGTTCAACATGATAGACAACAATGTTCCTCCGAATTCTTTCAGTTGTATATAAATGATGAAGAACCTATTCCAACACCACAAGAATTTCTTGAAAAAACATACAGAAATACAATGATTAGACTATGGCATATGATGATGAAGAATAGCATACTTGATGGTAAAACCCATATTACACGTTTAGGAATGAATGCTTTTAATATAAAATTAAGCATAGATAGCCAGTCCAAAAATACCCAGTGGGCTACATGGTATTATGATAATACTATTGCATCATTAGTAGAGTGGGCCACAGATCCGAACATAAAAACTGGTAATGAATGTCTGTTGGCTTATCTAAAATATTTCGGCCGTCATATATTACCGAGATGGGATTTACTAGAAAAGATAAAATCTGAATCTGGAGATGATACAGATGAGAAAGAAAGTGAAAAAATTGATGAAATAATTGTCCCTGGTAAACCCGGTGTTTCAAGCGTATATCAACTTGTTGGTTCTCCAGCAGTGAAAATGTGGCGTTCGATCATGAGTCATGCGTATGTGAAAAAAAATATGTTAATTTTTCTAGCTGGATTAAATGAAATGTTAAACAAACTGCAAAAAGAAAATGACATGGAACATAGAATGTCGATAAATGCGCTAAGCGAATTGATGATGGAAATATTGAAATTAGACTTAGCTATAGATGGCAAAGAAAGCAGATCTATCACTAGTAGTGAGTTATTCTATTCTAGACAATATATCGAATATTTTCTTCAAATTTTTGCTGATTTGTCATGGAAATGGCCAGTTAAAGATCTCCAAATAACCCTATTATGGATAAAATGCCTGAAAATAATAATAAAAAACCGAGAATTGAATTCTATATTCTATACTAGATCAGAGCTAAATAAATATTTGAAACAATATCAAACAATTAAAGAATCCATCAATTTCAAAGAACATAAAGATCGTCTAAATGGTGTTAAAGATGAATTGGAGATTGTAATGGATGGATTAAGAGATTATAAAATAGAAGAAGAAATAAATAATGAGTTATCAGAATCTATGGATAGTGTAGAGAAATCATCTCATATCTAGATAGATTTTGAGCTAGATATGCAGACTGATCTTTTCTAAGTATGTCATTTTCTAAAATGTTATGCATCAGCAGAGAATCACTACAGTAATGTCTAAAATTTGTTGGGTAATGCGCAATCGTACAGCTCCACTGTGCATCCTAGAATTGCTGTTCGTATAGGGGTCATAACGCCGCCGTTTGTCATCCGGGTTTGTTGAATCTTCCACATGTCCGCCAGGCATGTCGCCGCACAGATAATCTGGTCTAGATACCCCGCACCGTCTTTGTGCGGCCCGAGCAATATCGCATAATTCTTCATACGAGAGAAATAATATTCTACATTAATACTTCTTTTGGATAGTCCTGCGTTGTTCCTGATCTTACCCAGAGACAGCTGGTTGTATTTGTTCCTTTTGTGTAGTACGTGGACGCCAGCATCGGGTAGCACCTTGTACAGTCCGACGGACCCGGCATCCCGAGAACCTGCCAGTGCCGATTGGCTCGGTCGAGCTTCATGACCTTCATGATGCACTTGCTTTTCTCCTCAAAGTATTTGTCTGCAGCCTGCTGGAAATGACCTCCCCCATCTAGGTTATCCTCATTTTGTCGAGTCAGGATGTATCTCCCATCTAGGCAATTATCTTATCACTCTTGGCCTTGGACTGTTCCAACATCGTAATCACCCTATACTTGTGGGACATCTATTATTCTTCGTTCGATTCATACACTAATGGATGACTCATGATCTATAAGCTGGCGGGAATAAATAAATACGATCATATGTGTAAATGATGCTGATCAGTTTTCAATATGCATAGACTCTACTAGTGCTGTTAAATTATCCAAAACAGCGGATAATCTAAGCTTGGTTGTTGCTGTTCTTTTAGATACATTGCATCTGCAAGAGCACTAGAATCCTGATTGGAAGAGCCATCTGGCAGTATAAATGGTTGGAAATTGTTGAAGGGATGTTCAGGAAATAGGGGACGTTAGGATAAACAGTTTACAGAGGCTGTCATCCGAGGGAATTTATCAAAGGCGTTGGTAAACCCAAAAGCTAGAAGTAAGGAGGTTTTTTACATGAGAATCATAATAAATACATGAAAATACCATATTATGGTAGAGATTCATACCTAATTCAGTCATGCAAGATTGGTGGCGCGAATACGGAAGAGTGTCTATGCGAACATTTGAAATAGATGGTAGCCCTACCATATCCATGGAAAAGGTATACGTGCTTATACAGTGCGATCTGGGCAAAGAGACCGATATCATAGCCGAACTCACCGGGATCCCCGAGGTAAAGGAGGTGCGGGGCACCTACGGGATATACGACATATTCTGCAAGATCGAAGCCGAGCGGGACGTACTAGACAAGATCATAGCCAAGATAAGACAGATACCCCGGATAAGGTCGACTATAACCCTCCACTGGATACCATCCCAGGGGGGACGGTAGATGGAGAAAGAGTTTGATTCAGAGGCCCTCTACAACCACATAGTCCATTTTTACATAGACAAAAAGGGCTGCTCTGTGGAAAAGGCAAACACGATAGCCCAGTCGGTTATCCGGAGGGAGATCGAGCGGCGCATGTGCAAGAACGGCGACTGCGGCCATTCCATGGACGACCATATAAGAAACACGGGGACCTGCCTCATAATAGAGTGCGAGTGCAGAAAGTTCCGCGGGCTCACCTGATCATACGAAACAGTCAAGCGACTGCGCCCTGAGTGGGCGCGCATCATAGCCCAGCTTGCACAGGTCTGCTGCAAACTCGTCGGTAAAGCCGTGTATCGTATACACTGTTTTCGCCCCCGAATCTTCCACCATCTTTACAAGCTCGTTATAATCACAGTGGTCGCTCAACGGAACAGAGTGGTCTCCCCTCTGCCCGAATGAGAATCTCGGCGAGCGCGCCCACCCGCTAAAGCTCACCATCACCGCGTTGTACTTTATCCGCATTCGGCGCACAAACGCATTCCTGTCGGTCATCATGGGCGCCACCATTACCCAGGGCCCCTTGTCCAGCAGGCCTTCTGATTCCACCTCAGAGTGCCCCGGCACATCCCGGAGGGGCACCCCCATCTCACGGTGCAGATCGTTCATCTTTTTTACAGAATCGTGATAGTATAACGGATCCCAGTGCCCGAACAGGTGGCTTAGCGTCTGCGCCTTTCCCAGCTGGTACCCCATTAGTATGACCGGCCTCCCCGACGAGTATGCCTCCGATATTATGCGGTTGGTCTCCACTTTTACTTCGTCAAGGGAGGGAAGCGAGAACTCGGGCAGCCCAAAGGTGCACTCGGTGATCAGGACCTCGCACTTTGGCACGCGGGCGCCGGGAAGAAAGCCCCTTTCTCTGGTGCATATGTCCCCCGTGTAAAAGACGCCGTCGGCTAGCAGGCCGCGGGCGCCCAGTATGTGCCCCGCATCGATCATCTCAAGGCCGTCCATGCCGTCTACATGGTTCTCCATTTTCGTCCCCCTTAGCGAGGCTATTCTGGCGGTCTCTTTAGACGCGAGCAGCCTGCCGGTGCCTCCCGACGGCAGATGGTCGGTGTGCCCGTGAGATAGAAAGTTGAGTGCGTCGGCCGCGGCCCGCTTGGGGTCCATGTAGATCTTTTGGCCGTTTAGCTCGCAGGATATGCCGTTGTCGGTCATGCGGATGCTGTTCGTGTTAACGCTGGTCAAACATGCACCCCCCGAGGTATAATTGATATAAACTGCAGGAATGACGCACATTTGACTAGATTGCTGAATATTGGAATATTGATCAGCGGCAGGGGCAGCAACATGGAGGCGATAATAAAACACGTGCAGAAGAGACGAGTCCCCGCCAACCTGGCGGTGGTCATCTCCAGCAGGTCCGACGCCCGGGGCCTCCGCATAGCGGAGAGGCTGGGGGTCGATACAGAAGTGGTAGAAAGCAGGGGCTTTTCCGGCACCCGGAAAGAGTACGACCGGAAGGTGATGGCCGCCCTGCGCAGGCACGGGGTGACCCGCAGGGACGGGCTGGTCTGCCTGGCGGGCTTTATGAGGATCATCGGGCCCGAGTGCGTCAAAAGGTACAAGCACAGGATGCTCAACATACATCCCGCCCTTTTGCCATCCTTCCGCGGAATTGATGCCCAGAAGCAGGCGCTCGAATACGGCGCCAAGGTCTCCGGGTGTACGGTCCATCTGGTAGACGAGGGCACAGACACGGGCCCCGTGGTGGCCCAGTCGGTGGTCCAGATACGGGAAGACGACACAGAAGAGTCCCTCTCAAAGAGGATACTGGCCCGCGAGCACAAGATCTACCCCTATACGGTGGAGCTGTTTGCACGGGGAAAGATACAGGTCAAGGGCCGCAGGGTATGCGTGGGTTAGTCCGTTCCACCGAAAAAGTAGATCACCTCAAGTCTTTTGGTATGCCCATGAAAGTGGTGCTCCATCTCCTTTGGCACGAAAAACGCCATTCCGGCAGATACCGGATGATCTTTTTTACCTATGCGGAGAAAGCCGTCTCCTTTGATCACATAGTATACCTCATCTGTATCGTGGGGCTCTTGCGTATCCTCATCCCCGGGGTCAAGACAGAGGATGCCCGCCGCCAGGGAATCCCGGTCTATGAACGTGTGGTAATACCTGGTTCCACGCAGCTTTGCCGCATACTTGGAGACGTCAAACTCTGTCTTCACAATATGGGCGGGCTCCTACGTATATTCAAATCTTGGGCCGGTTTGTCCTAGGAGATGCCGCGGCATGGGGATTCCAAGCATTAAATAACAAAAATTCCGCGGGAATAAAGTTGGCCACGGTAAGAATGGATGGAAAGGCGGTGGCAGCCGCCGTCAAGGAAAGGGTAAAGATGGCAGTAGCCGAGCTAAAATCGGGCGGGACCGACCCGTGCCTTGCCACTGTTCTAGTGGGGGACGACCCCGCATCAGGCACATATGTGCGAAACAAGCATGCGGCATGCGCCGAAGTGGGGATAACCACCCAGGACCACCGGCTCGGGCCATCCACCACCGAGGGGGATCTCTTGAAGCTGATAGCCGAGCTCAACTCCGACCGCTCCGTCCACGGAATACTGGTGCAGATGCCCCTGCCAGAGGGCATACGCGAGATCAAGGTGGTATCTGCCATATCGCCCCTCAAGGATGTAGACGGCCTCACGCCGCTAAACGCGGGCCTGCTAACTGCCGGGACCGCGACTCTCATCCCCTGTACGCCACTCGGGATAATGGAGATGCTGGACTATTACAATATAGAACTCGAAGGCAAAGAAGTGGTGCTGATTAACAGGAGCCGGCTGGTGGGGATTCCCCTGCACCATCTATTCCTGGGTAGAAATGCCACCGTGACCACCTGCCATTCCCGGACCAAGGATATAGGCAGCATATCCAGAAGGGCAGACGTGATAGTTACAGCAGTGGGCAACCGTGACAAATTCGTGCTAACCCCGGACATGGTAAAGGAGGGAGCCGTAGTCATAGACGTGGCAATAAGCAGGTCGGATAGAGGCCTTACAGGAGACGCCGACTACGCGGCCGTATCGGAAAAGGCCTCCCACATAACGCCCGTCCCCGGGGGTGTGGGCCCGATGACCGTCGCCATGCTGCTAAAGAATACCACCACTGCCGCCTCGCTGGTAAAGAGCCTTGAACGCTGAAAAAGAGGCCCTCCGGGGCGTGCTCTTATCCAGAAGGGACTCCCTCTCACACGATATAATCAGGATAGCAGAGGCGAAGATCGCCCGCAGGATGGGCAAGATCCCCGAGTTTGCCAAGGCCCGCTCGGTGGCATGCTATTACTCAATGGGAAGCGAGGTGCCCACTCATACACTGATGCAAGGCCTGCTGGATAGCGGGAGAAAGGTCTGCCTGCCGTCTATACCCGGAGAAGATCTAGTATTCAGGGAGGTGCGGGATCTTGGCCGTCTCGAGAGTGGCAAATTCGACATCATGGAGCCACGGAACGACTGTGAGGAATGTATAGATCCTGACGTGATAATTGTTCCCGCGGTGGGAACAGCCAGGGACGGCTCGCGGCTGGGGTACGGCCGCGGCTACTACGACAGGTTCCTTGCAGGCCTGGATATACCCTCGATTGTTCCGTGCTATTCCAAACAGCTGGTAAAATCAGTCCCCACTGAAGAACATGACATACCTGTAAACTGGATAGTGACAGAAGATGAGACGATCAGGGTCTGACCCCTATGTCTGTCCTATACTGCGCGCCAGGCCATGATATCTTCGATACAGAATCATAGGCGCGCGAGACTGCACCAGACAGAGTATCTCCCAGGGCGGTCACCCCCAGGACGCGGCCCCCCGAGGTGAGCACTTTCTCCCCGTCCTGCTGTGTGCCTGCGTGAAAGACCATTACGTCCTCGGGTACATCCCCCAGGCCCGTTATCTCCTCGCCTATATCATACCGTACAGGGTAGCCCCCTGACGCCATGACTATGCATGCGGCATGCTGGCTGCTCCACTTGGGGGCAGGCAGGCCGGAGAGTCCACCTCCTGTAGCCGCAGAAAGATACTCGTACAGGTCAAAGTCTGCGCGCATCATCAACGGCTGGCACTCGGGATCCCCCATTCTTACGTTGTATTCCAGGACGAACGGCCGCCCTTTATCGATCATGATACCCGCGTACAAAAACCCCCGGAAGGGCGTCCCTTCTGATTTCATGCATGAGACGGTCTTGTTGATTATCTCATCTTGTATCCTCTTTGACATGGGCCCATCCATTTCCGGAACAGGCGAGTACGCGCCCATCCCGCCGGTGTTGGGGCCCTTGTCCCCGTCATGGGCCCTCTTGTGGTCCCTGCTTGCGGCCATCGGAATGGCGCTGTCCCCGTCGCAGAGGGCAATGTACGAGGCCTCTATGCCGTCGAGGCGCCTCTCCACTATTATTTTTCTGCCAGCGTCGCCGAATTTTCCATCGACAAGCATCGCATCTATGGCTGATTCTGCATCCTGTTTAGAATGACAAACTACCACGCCCTTGCCTTCTGCCAGCCCGTCGGCCTTGACCACTACGTCATACGACAGCGAGCCCGCGTACACTAGCGCCTTTCGGGGCTCGTCGAAGGAGGCAAACTCTGCAGTCGGGATGCCGTTTCGCGCCATGAACTCTTTTGCGTATATCTTGCTTGATTCAAGCCATGACGCCTTCTTGGAGGGCCCGATTATCCCAAGGCCCCTGTCCTCAAAGTAGTCGACTATTCCGTCGGCCAAGGCAGCCTCAGGTCCCACAACAGTAAAGCAGCCGTTCTCATCGGCAAAATCGGCCAAGGCGTTTAGATCAGAAAACCCAATCCCCACACTGCCCGGGGCCCCGCCGTTGCCCGGGGCGGTAAAGACCTCCTCGACACCCGGGCTCTGGGAGAGCCGCCAGCCCAGTGCATGCTCGCGCCCACCGGAGCCTACCACGAGCACGTTCAACAAACGGCCGCCGCCGCACCCGGTATATATTCCAAGAAATATACAGTCAATACTAATTTAGTGTGTGATATAGTGCCCAAGTCATGGAACTGCGCGAAAAGTACGACCCCAAGGGAATAGAAGAAGAGGTGAGATCCCACCTGGAGGGTGCAGACCTTGACAGGATGATAGCAGAATCAGGCAACAGGGAAGAGGTCATGTTCATCGAGGGGCCCCCCACCATGAACGGGCCCCCCCACGCGGGGCACCTGAGAGGCAGGGTGATCAAGGACCTCTGGTACCGGTACAATACCCTGCGCGGAAAAAGGGTGATCTTCAACGCGGGATGGGACACGCAGGGGCTCCCCGTAGAACTGCAGGTCCAAAAGGAGCTCGGCGTGGCAGAAGGCAAAAGCGAGCTAGTCGAATCCATGGGAATAGAAAAACTTGTAGCCGAGTGCAAGGCCCTGGTGGGAAAATACCAGGTACAGTGGAAAGAAGCAGACCGGCTGCTGGGCGTATCGCTAAACCAGGACAAGGCCTACTGGACCTACCGGGATGATTTCATAGAAAGAGAATGGCAGGTACTAAAAAAGGCAAACGAGCGGGGCATCCTCGAGGTCGACTTTACCGTAATAGCGTACTGTCCGAGCTGCCAGGCGTCCCTAAGCCATGCAGAGGTCAACCAGGGGTATGAAGAGGTCAGCGACCCATCTCTATACTACAAGGTAAAACTGGACGACCGGGATGTATACCTCATAATCTGGACTACTATGCCCTTTACTCTGGTTACAGACGCGATGGTCGGCCTCCATCCTGACGAAGACTACAACCATGTCCGCGTAGGGGATGAAACGTGGATAGTGGGGGCCACCCGCACAGCAGAGTTCTTCAAGGAGGTGGGCATAGAGGAATACTCTATAGAAAAGAGCTCAAAGGGATCCGAGTTCGAGGGGCTAAAGTACGTCCATCCTCTATACGAGGAGGTGCCCGCCCTCCGGGAGCTATCGGGGAGGGGCTACCATGTGGCCGTATCAGAGGAGTTTGTAGATGCCAGCACGGGCAGCGGGCTTGTGCACCTGTCGCCTGCCAACGGCGAAGAGGACATCAAGATAGCCCACAAAAGGGGAGTGGAGATATTCTGCCCTATAGACGACGAGGTAAAGTTCACGCCAGATGCAGGCAAATACTCTGGTTTGTTCGTCCGGGATGCGGACCGTGTCATAGTGGAGGACCTCAAGGAAAGGGGCGCCCTTGTCCGCATAGGAAAGCTCCGGCACAAGTACCCGCTCTGCTGGCGCTCGCACCACAGGATAGTCTGGCTTGCAAGAAGGGGCTGGTTCTACAAGCTTGGCAAACTGGGCAGCGAGGTTGTGGATGCGGCTGAAAGCGTAGAGTATTTCTTTGAGCAGCCAAGAAACAGATTCCTCGGAATAGTGAAAGAGAAGCACCCATGGTGCATATCCCGGGAGCGCTTTTGGGGCTGCCCTTTACCCGTGTGGAACTGTACCGACTGCAAGAACAGAAACTGGCTGTACTCTAGACAGGAGATAGAGGCTGCCGCGGCAGAACCCCCCGGGAAATTTGAGCTGCACAGGCCATGGATAGACGAGGTAAAGATAAAGTGCAGCAAGTGCGGTGGAACCAACACAAAGAGGGAGCAGTTCGTCCTCGATACATGGCACAACAGCGGCTCTGCGCCATTCTCGTCACTCACGGATAACGAGTATGTACAGCACATACCGGCGCCGTTTTTCACCGAGGGGATAGACCAGACGAGAGGCTGGGCGTATACGCTTCTAGTCGAAAATGTGATAATGAGCGGCTCATCGCCGTACAAGTCGTTCCTCTTCCAGGGTCATGTACTCGACAAAAAGGGCAACAAGATGAGCAAGAGCCTTGGAAACATGCTCGAAGCAGGCGAGATGCTACGTGAGCATCCTGCTGACCTTGTCCGGTTTTATCTAATGTGGAAGGCAAGCCCTATCGAGCCGCTAAGCTTTGATGCTAACGAGATGATGTCACGGCCATACCAGGTGCTCAGCACGCTGTATCATCTTCACTTGTACTTTAAGCAGAACAGCGAATACGACGGGTATGGCGGGGGCACCGCCGCAGAGGCCAAGACGGCAGGCTTGCTGCGGCCGCCCGACATCTGGATACTTTCCAAGCTGCAGGGGCTCATACGGGATGCCGCAGGGTACAGCGAGCGGTGCAGATTACACGAGTATGCAAGATCGCTTGAATCGTTCATAATCAACATGCTCAGCCAGGTGTACGTACCCATAGTCAGGGGCGAGCTCTGGGATGAAGACGACTCCAAAAAGGACAGAAGGATGGCGATATACGCGGTGATCTCCGAGGTATTACAGGCCCTTGATGTGATGCTGCACCCGATCAGCCCGTATACCACGGAATACCTCTACCAGGGCGTATTCCGAGACAAACAGAGCATACTCCTCGAAGGGTGGCCCCGGGAGGATCCCCTGCTAGAGGACCGCGCCCTCGAGGAATCCTTTGACCTGCTCCGGGATGCCGCATCTGCCGCGGCTGCAGCCCGTATGAAAGGCAAGCTCAAGCGCCGCTGGCCACTCGTCGGCGGGACCGTATGCGTAGGGAGCGGACAGATGTCAAAGATCATGCCCCTCTACGACTTGTTGCTCTCGCAGATAAACTTGGAAAAATGCGACATAGTGGAGGTCGGGGCAGAGGATGATCTGGGATACCTGCTGGCACTCAAGAGACTGGGACTTCCAGTATCGGCCGAGATAAAACTGGATAGAAAGGCGGTGGGTCCGCGGGCGGGCAGGCTAATGGGCGGCCTCGTATCGGCCTTTGAGGGGATGGGCAGGGAGGAGATTATTGCCAGCTTTGAAGGGTATGGATCCCTCAAAGTAGACGTGGAAGGAAAGGAGATCACACTGGGCCCCGGTGACATAACGGTAAAGATCGAGGCCGGCGAGGGCTTTGTCTTTGCAAGGCACGGCGACGCAGCAGCACTCATCTCCATTTACAGAAGCAAGGAGCTGCTCGCCAAGGGCCTGGTAAAGGACCTGGCTAGAAGGCTGCAAAAGCTCAGAAAGGATAGAGCGTACAGGCCTACAGACATGCTGGAACAGGCCTGCATAGACGGCCTTGATCCCGAGCAGATCGCTATGATCAAGGAGAGAAAGGACGAGCTTGCCTTTCTTGTCAGGGTAAACAGGATAGAGATCGGCGGGTCATGTGCAGAGTATTCCGAAGAGGAGATGGACGGCCAGAAAATCCGGATTTCTGTCGAATAAGGCCAAAAATTCTTCACTCGGCGGGCATAAATAGCAAGTCCGTAGAGATACCCCGTGGTAAAACAGATCAGCCTGGATTCATGGCAGGTACAGCACCTGGTCAGACTGCTCCGGCGCGGCAGCGCCGACGTCAACAGGACGGGCACGCCGATCCTGCTGTACAGGCAGACCCTTGAAGAGGAAGAGGACTGTTATGAAGAGACCATCTGCACGCTGGTGGTGGACCATGTAATCGAGCAGCGCGTCACATCTGGCGGGCCCGTTCCGCCCACCTTCAACGAGCAGCTAGTATACACGATAGACGAGTACCCGGCAAGGCTGATCCGCATAAGCCGGGACAGGCTGCAGGAGATCATCGCGCTTTTGGAGAGCCGCTTTGGCCAGCCGTGACCGCCGGCGCGGAACCGGCGGATACGAGTCTGCAGTAAATCCTGCGTTGTTCCCCTTCATACGATTATAAGGACCGTCCCGGGCATTATCCCTAGATTGCGCCTCTTGGAGTATCAGGCAAAGGAGCTCTTTGCAGAATACGGGATAAAGGTGCCGCAGGGCAGGGCATCAAAGGGAATAGAACAGGCAAGAAAAGATGCCAAGGACATAGGATACCCGTTTGTCATAAAGATACAGGTGCCAGTCGGGGGCCGCGGCAAAGCAGGCGGGATACAAAAATGCACAAACGAAGACGAGCTTGTACTGCGGTATCCGCAGGTGTACGACCTGACGATAAAGGGCGAGAGGGCAAGGGCAATTTTACTAGAGAAGATGGCCGACATATCAAAGGAGCTCTACCTGTCGCTGTTCCTAAACAGGAGCAAAAGATGCTATACTGTGATAGCATCCGCAGAAGGGGGAGTGGAGATAGAATCAGTAAAAAGCCAGATCATAAAGGAGGTCGGCCTGGGGAAGGTAAGCCCGGAGGTCGCAGCACAAGTGGCATCTGAGATGGGCCTCGAGGGTGCTGCCGCCAAAGATCTATCCGACATACTGCAAAAGCTCTCACTACTCACTACAGAAAAAGAGGCGGAATTGGCAGAGATAAACCCCCTGGCCATACTATCAGATGGGACACTCTTGGCTTTAGACGGCAAGGTAATGACCGATGATAATGCCGCATTCAGGCACCAAGAGCTGGAAAAGTACAGGGAATCCTCCGAGCTCGAAGAGAGGGCCCAGAAGAGCGGATTCTCACTTGTCGAGCTTGACGGGAACATTGCTGTAGTGGGGAATGGCGCGGGGCTAGTCATGTCGACACTTGATATGCTCTCTGACAGCGGGGGCAGGCCCGCGTGCTTTTTGGATGTGGGAGGCGGTGCCACTACAGAATCAGTCTATGAAGCCCTTACCCTGATAAACAAAATGGACAGGGTAAAGGGAATTCTGGTTAACCTGTACGGGGGCATAGTAAAGACTACAACGATAGCGTCTGCATTTCTAAAGGCGTACGATGATGGAATAGTGGACCTGCCAGTATATGCCAGATTAAGGGGCGCAGAATCCGACAAAGCCAGAGAGATGCTAAAGAGCTCGAGCACCAACTTGTACGATACGGTAGAGGACGCTATAAGCGCAGCAGTAATGGGGATCGAAAAATGACCGATATTATTCAGCTGCTCCGGGGAACACCCGGGGATTCCGACTATGGAAAAAAGCCCGTCGTAGTACAGGGGATTACGGGTAAGTTCGGCTCTACACATACACGTCTAATGAAAGAGTATGGGACCAACATTGCAGCAGGTGTAACACTGAGGGAGGGTGCCAAGGACTTTGAGGGGATACCCCTGTACGGGAATATCGGCGAGGCAGTTGAGGCCACAGGCGCCCAGATATCCGCCATGTTTGTTCCCGCAAAGTTCTTTTTATCTGCGGCAAAAGACGCACTCGAAGCAGGTATCAAGCTGCTTGTCGCCATACCGGAGCACGTCCCCGTCAGGGATACTCTAGAGCTGCTCGAGCTTGCGCGTAAAAAAGACGCGATCGTTATAGGCCCCAATACTCCCGGTGTGATAATACCCGAGGTGATTAAAGTGGGGATAATGCCCGCCGGCCCCTTCAAGCTCGGAGATGTAGCTGTACTCTCAAAGAGCGGGACTCTACTGTACGAGATATCAAACGCTCTGACCCAGGCCGGCTTTGGCCAGGCCATAACAATAGGGATAGGCGGCGACCCCATAAACGGAACCCGGCTGATTGACGCCTTTGAGATGGTGCGGGAGATACCGGGTCTGAGGGGCCTTGTAGTAGTGGGCGAGATAGGCGGGGATGCCGAAGAGCTGCTCGCCCAGAGGATAACCGAGACAAAATTCAACAAGCCGACTGTCGCGTATATCGCCGGCAGGGCCGCCCCCAAGGAAAAGAGGATGGGCCACGCAGGGGCCATAGTCATGGGGAATTACGGATCGGCAGAATCCAAGATATCCATGTTCAACAAGGCAAACGTGCCTGTCGCAAAGAGGCCCGCCGAGGTCCCCATTCTCTTGGCCAGAAAGATACAGGGATCCGATTAGATTAAAAGAGAGGCTCGGAGAGATACATTATGCCGATAACGGACGTGGCGAAAAGGCAGATAGCCCAAAAGGCCCGCCTCCACATGAAGATCTGCTTTTACTGCGGGGCGAGAAACTCGATGGCCGCCACCCGGTGCAGAAAGTGCAGGAACAACTATCTCCGTCTAAAGAACCGCAACCTGGGCGCGAAAAAGTAGGCCTCTGGTTCTATGAGATGTCTATACTTGTAGTCACAGGGTGTGTCCATGTAGATGCCGCCACCGTGTTCTAGGGAAGCTGCGATGCACTCGACTTTTCAGGACAAACATGTGGTTGTTTGTCAAATTACCGAAGTAACGACGTAGCTAAACATGAGGAACCTGCAGGAGCAGGTGTGGATAGTGACGTAAATACATCGTACGTAGATAACAGTATGCCAAGACAGGTCCAAATCATTCTATATTATGTGAGTTATTTGTAGACTATGTAGACACATGCGGTACAATTCGAATGATGCTCATATTCAGCACATGCAAATATATTGATGGGAAGAGATCAATACAGGTTCGATGATAGAAGGACATCTTTTAGTGCTATACATATAGAGCATTTGGACACCTAGATAGCTTCATACAATTCTGAGAGTTTTTGGTCGATAGTGATAGGCATGTTGCAGCATACAACTGTCAGAAGAATTAGTAGTTTTGTAACAAGTTAAATCGATTTGAACACAATATTATATTCAAACGATCTAGGGTTAACACATACAGATTTTATTTGTTGTTTTCACATAGAAAATCTATTCCTATTCTCTCTAAATGATACAACGACACATATTCATTCTTTGAACTGGGAATTTCCTGCAATATATTCTGACATTTCTCTCGTAATTCCACATAATCTGTCTGTAGTGAAGGTTTGTTTATAATTTGTAATATGTTCTTTAAATCAGATCGAATGTTGTTTAAACCAGGGTTTTTCAATGTAATTATTCTAGATACAAAATTTAACCATATTTGATCTATATGTGAATTAGATTTTAACTCTTCTAACTTGGAAACAATTTCGTATATGAATTCACTCTCTTCTATATTTTCTGTTATATCTAAAAGTGCTTCATATAACCATCTAAATCTTATATCCTCTTCTGAAATATTTTCAAACGTAATGTTTGTAGGAATACGTTCAGGGGGATTAGGATATCTTATAACTTTTACGGGATAGTATTTTGTACCAATGAGGCTATCAAATAGTGCGTCAATTCCGCTAGAAAATAATGACAAATCTCTTTTTCCATATGCGCTATCAATAATATATGAACACCCATCTGGATGATGCATACCATTTTTCACTAATTCAAATAATTGAGGTCGGTTTTCTACTGGTACTATCCACGGAGATATAGGATGTAGGCATGACTTAGTTTCACATTCATGTAATTCATGCATGTTTGGAATCTGATATATTTCAACAATGTCTAGATATGCATTTAGATAGATGCTATTTTTATCCATCGCTAAAGGCACTAACGACGACAAGACATGATGAAAAACTCCTCGAACTATTGTATCTTCGCATGTTTCTTTACATTCAGATAATTGTAACTTCAGTCTTTTTTCAAGATGGCCTATACCCTGACGTATTAGATCATCTTTCTCCTCAATTATACACCGCCGCATTACATCATACCATACATCGAACATCAATCCCGGACCGAAATGCCAACCATATTTTCTTAAATATGACTCGTCTCTTCTCGTGAATATTCTCATAAATGTTAAAACACAAAGATCACGGTTATTTTCAATTGAAGATATCATGATATCGTTAACATATTCGACAAAAAAATGCAATGTCAAAGTTAATTGTCGAACTTCTTTCTCCCATTTGTGATAATTCTTGTGACGTATTACACCAAAATTGGCAAAGTTTATCTCGTATTTTACGTCTTGATTCAATTTGTTTATTTCTACGGCATGAACATCTAGTATTAGTTTCATGATTTTGTCATATATTTCAAAGATTTTTTCTAGTCCTTTCTTAAACAGAGTAACGTTATCATTTTTTACTGTTCTCAACATTATTTCTTTCCATACGTCAAATTTTTCATATTCAGATCTATGCGATTTTTCCTTCAGCATTATAGCATTCCAGTTGTCGAGATTTACCGTCGTAAATGGTGACGTGTACGAATTATCATTACGTTTTTTACACTTACCTATCTCGAGCACAATTTTATTAATATCTCTTCCAACTTCGTTCATTATCTCATGTGGATGTAGCTTGTGGATCATGTGATATATGTATCCGACGAGATAAAACATGGAGAATACGGTGCCCAAAAATACAAATGGAATGTATACATCCAGATCTTTCTCTGGAATCCATATAATAAATCCTAGATTGATTATTACTTGTGATACAAATATTCCTACAAACAGGTATACCACTAAATTGTTTATCTGTTTCATAAGAAACAACATTGAGTAGGATTGGGCCCTGAATTGAATACCCAGTAATGTTGCGCCTAATGTGACAGATAGAACCGTAACTAATACTTCCACATTAATTATCAGAATATCGGCAGCATTCTTTAGTTCAAATCTCTGATCATAGACGTGTAGGTAATACGTAATGATAAACACGATGCCAAAAATCAACCCCCATACTAACCACGATCTCCTATGAAACGGGGGTGGTACCTCGCCATATTTTGGATAGATCCATTCTTTCCACCACGCTAGAAATCTTTTGTATGCTTTCACATGATTATTCAACATGATATTTTCATCTGCTATGTCCTTGGTGGTTATTCTCCTACCCCGCCAAGTGGTACTTTCTGCGGTTATTCCTTTCAGATATCCCGTCGCTGCGATAAAGCCGCCCAAGGGAGCTAGAAATACGCTGCGCCGCGACAGTCCTAGACCTTTTGCATGTATTGCATATGCGGCCATGTGGAAAAAGACGGACGCGGCAGCGCCTGCTGTAACCATGACTGTAGAAACTTCTGTATGGAGAATAAGCGCAAGAGATGATGCTGCTGCGGCGATATACGGAGCAAACATCAATACTGCCAGCAGGAAAAAATCTTTTATGTTGGTTATTTTTCTGCGTCCATGCATCTGGATGGTCATCCTTCGAAGTATTTCGTTAAGTGAACGTCGGTCCCGGGCCCAAGCAGCGCTGACTAGTTTTCTACCGTCAGCTATACGTGTTTTGAGCATATTTTCCCGCGCGATCAATCCAAGGGCCCAGTCCTCAAAGAGCTCGTTTCTTACCCGGGCGAAGCCGCCGATCTTCTGATAGGCATCAGTCTTGATGAGTAGGTAGGATCCGTTGAAGCCACCCATCCTGCAACGGGGGTCGTTGGCTTGTGCCTCTGTGTACTGTATGATGCCACAGGGTTTTACCAGCTTGAAGGAAGTTATGAGTGGCAGCACCGCTCTAGCCCACACAGAGTCCATCTTAAGTTGGGGAGTTAATGAGAGACAGTCGAGTCCGTGCGCTGTCATATGCGAAACCGCCTTGGAGAGGGAATCCGGTTTGTGTTCCGTATCGGCATCTGTAAACAGGAGCAACTCGCCGGATGCCCTCTTAGCTGCCTCCGAGCAGGCCCAGGACTTACCTAGCCATCCGTCGGGCTTTTCGGTCTGCATACTCAAGATACCCCTATCCTTAAATGACTTCATTATATCATACGTCCCATCATTGGAGCCGTCGTCGACGGCGATCACTTCGTAGTCATGATAATCTTGTTTCAAAAGCGTATCGAGGCATCTCGCTATTTCACCCTTCTCGTTTCTCGCGGGTACAATTATCGAAACTTTTGGTTGTGAGGAGTTTTCGTTCACGTCGTTGATGCCAATCACGTGTCGTCTAGACCAGAGCGTGTTGTAGATAATCATAGACCATTTTATGCATATAGCCATGATGACACAAAAGACCAGTAGTGCCACTATACCATGGAAGATGTATAGGTCCATGTGTCTACGCAGTGAGCCCTTGTTAAAAAGCAGTCGATTGTAGTAACACACGGTTACCCCAGATATTTCCTGTAGATCTACATACAGTGCTATCCTGCTTATGAATCTACGCAGATCAAATACCGCTTATTCACAGATCACGTCCGGAAAATATTATTACTCCGAAGGAGGTGTTCTTTCATGGCAAAGGACTATCTCCGTATGTTCAACCGGTTCTTTGGCAATTCCAACAGGATGGCAAGCACGTACAAGCCGGTATTCCTCCGGGCTCTATTGGACGTGGCGGACCTGGATGGTACCAGAAGGCTCGCGGGGGAGAGATGGCTGGAGAGAAAAGACGGCAAGCTGGTGATAGACCTGAACTTTATCGCAGCCAGGTTTGCCAAATACTACTGGGACATGGAATACAGCTTCCGCCTCCGGCAGTCCCAGGACCGCCAAGATGCCAACATAACCCGGCTGGTAAAGGCAGCCCACAAGGAAGGCGACAAGCCGCCCACAATAGAGGTGATGGCCAGTGAAGAGATGGACGAGTTTAGAAAGAGGGTCATAAAGATGAGCATAAAACCAGAGGTCCTAGTCCACCTGCTGACGGACATGAAGGGCCTGTACGTCAAGACGGGCCCGAGCACCATACAGCTCGACGATGACATTATCGAGTTTCTGCGGGGGCACCGAGTTCTGCTTAAACAGGGGATAAACAACGTACTGGCAAGATACCTTGAAAAGCTCAACCGCATGACCCCGCAGATAACCAGCAAGATAGAAGGCGAGCCAACGGGAAGAAAAGCCCTGGGCTCTATCGCACAGGAGAAGATGAAAAAATGGCAGGATTCAAGGTGCTTTTACTGCGAGGACAAGTTCTCCAAGCCCCATGTCGACCACGTCATACCCCACAACTATGTATTTGCCACCGACCTGTACAACTGCACGCTTGCCTGCCAGCAGTGCAACTGTACAAAATCGGACATGCTGCCAGAAAAAGACATATTCGAGAAGGTGGTCGAGCGCAACAGGGGCATCCCCCAATGTCTAAAAAAATTCAAGCCAGGCTACAGCGAAGAATCGTACCGCCTACTCTTTGACACGTGTATAAAGGAATACAACGGGGACGAGTTTTTCACGCCACGTATACGCTAGTCTGCGAGACTGCTCTCGGTAGCCTTGTGCGCCATCCGCCTCTCGGCCCTTCTCTTCTTTACAAGGCTGTACATTATCATCCCGACATTGATTATCGATACAATCTCTATCAGGTCCACCCCGTACAGCAGCCAGTCCAACGCCGGATGCACCCTGCTTATCGTGCCCAGCTCCAAATACAAGTCGGCATTCCAGATCATATGCGGTATCTGTATGAACTGTATCACCGCGATGATCAGTATGCTTCCCAGTATCTTGTCTTCATACCACTTCCAGAACCTGGCCCATGCGTTCATGCTCTATCTCCAAAACACATGCACATAAACATCTCTAAAATTAGATCATGCTAATTAGACAGGGCTAATGGAATTATCCGGTTAAAATGCGAACAATCCCACGCACAAATCAGACACGGCTAATCCATCCATCCATATAGTGCACGAACAATCACGCATACAAATTAGACACGACTAACACATGAACACAGTCCAGATGGAATACACCGCACAAACAAATTAGACACGACTAATTGCATACCAATATCTGAATCTAGACAGTTGCAGGATCGTCCGCAGGATCATCTGCAGGCTTGTAGGATACAGGCGTCGCCTCGGGCGGCGTCTCGCCGGTCCACTTTCTGATCCCGCCTATGCCCACAGTAAAGTCCCCGCTGCTCTTTTTAGGCTCTGGCTCAGGTTCCGCCTGGCGGCTGTTGCTCCTCTCCCGCTCGGCCTCCCGCCTTGCCTTTTCGGCCTCTTTTTTGTTCTGGTTTGTGATGTACCCGGCGATCTCGTTTTTGAGTATCTTATACCGTATCGTGGACAGCCTCTCTAGCGTCTTTTTGTTCTCTTCAAAGCTGAGCCCGAACTCGGACTTGTGGTTCTTTAGCAGCTCTTCTGTGTGCTTTTTGATCCTGTTCACTGGGATAGCTGTTCCCCCGGGGCTTGATATACCTTCGGCTGCGCCGCATAGCCCCCCTGATACACCATCGAATAAAAATAGAAAACGGCTAGCCTCTGCCCTGGGCAGCGTACTTGCCTTTTCTTCCCCTGAGGAACAGAGCGCCTGCGACACCGCCGAACACCCCTCCGGCTATCGCCGATGCTCCGAGGACCCCGTTTGCATCAAGATAGGGCGTCCCAGAGCCTGATGCGGGATTGGCGTTGACAGCGTCAATTCGCCTGCGTGCCAGTTCCAGTGCCTCTTCAAGCGTCTGCTTGCCTGTCTCACCCTCTTCGCCTACATTCCCAAGATACTGGGCGTACGCGATGCCGATAAAGCCGAGTGAACCGAGCGCGATCATGGAGAAGAGACCTCCAAGTAGTATAGTCTTTATCATGCTATCACTTGAAGCGATACCCTAGTAAGAGTATTTAACCGTTCTCTAGATTATCCAATGCAGGCATACAAGGGAACAGGCCCTCAGAATGCCCCAACAAAGATTTTAATCCCATGAATAGGCCCTGATCCCATGGGAAGACTCCACTCGCACAGGCACGGCAAGTCTCATTCGATAAGGCCATCTTCTCCGAAAGCGCCATCCTGGATACAGGGCCCAGGCGAGGTAGAAGATCTCATAGTAAAGTATGCAAAAGAGGGCCTCGCGCCAAGCCAGATAGGCTCCAAGCTCCGGGACCAGCATGCCATCCCGTTGACACGGCCCATAACGGGCAAGTCTGTAACTCAGATAATGGAGGAGCACGGGGCCACGCCGGAGCTTCCAGAAGATCTGAACAATATCGTCCAAAAGGCAGTGGGCCTGCAGAGGCATCTTCGGGCCAACAAGGGTGATAGAAGAAACGTAAGGTCTCTCGAACTGATAGAGGCCAAGGTGCACCGCCTGGACGTATACTACAAGAGGATAGGCCGCATACCAAAGGACTGGAAGTACAAGTCGGTAGTGGCGCAGCTCGAGTAATGGCCTCGATAGACGAGGCCCTGTCGAGTTTTTCTGACGGAATATCCGAGTGTGCACGCTCGGGCGGGACAGTCATGGTTACAACCCACATGGACTGCGACGGGATAGCATCCGGCGGGATAATGGCAAAGGCGCTGTCTCGTGCCGGCGCAAAGTATTCTGTATCGGCTGTAGGCGGGCTTGGACCCGAAGAGGCAAAGATGCTAGGCGGGAGTGCACATGATTTGCATGTTATAATGGACCTGGGATCAGGTGTCTCTGCCGAGCTCGATGAGCTGAAAGGTGGATGGTTCGTATTAGACCACCACCCGGTATCAGATGATGAGAATCCCCGCGTGGTAAACGCCTGGAAGTTTGGAATAGACGGCGGTTCGGAGGCTTCTGCCGGGACAATGGCGTACCTTGCAGCATGTGCTATCGGCGAGGATAACACCGACTTGGCCCCATGCGCGCTAGTATCCGCGCTTGGCGACAGGCAGGATTCCGGTGAGAAAAGATCCTTTACGGGAAAAAACCAGGAAATAGCGCTTGCCGCAAAAGAGCGCGGTCTTGTCGAGATAGACCTTGATTTGCTGCTGGCAGGCAGGGAGACAAGGCCTCTGCCTGACGCGCTTGCATTTACCACGCAGCCGTTCATAGAGGGTTTGACCTGGAACAGGCCAGCATGTTTGTCCCTGCTGGAATCAACCGGGATAAAGCTCAAGGAAGGGGGCAGGTGGCGTGTTCCATCGGAGCTTGTCGAGGATGAAAAGCGCAAGCTGATATCTGCTGTTACAAAGTTTGCGACAGGGAGCGATGACGGGGAATTAGGGGGCAGCCTGATAGGGCACACGTATACATTTCCCGAAGAGGACAGGATGGGCCTGCTCCGGGATGCCCGGGAATACTCCACAATGCTCAATTCCTGCGGAAGGATAGGCATGGCAGGGGCAGGTATGGCAGTCTGCATGGGGGACCGGAATATAATGCTCGAAGAATGCGAGGGGATCCTGGAAAGGTACAGGACCATGACCAAGGAATACATGGCGATACTATCGAGCGAGAGGTGGCGCATATCTGACGGCAAAGAGTGCATAATGGTAAACGGGGAAGGCGTAGTGCCAGAATCCATGACGGGGACCATATCATCGATAATAGCGGGATCGCCCAGGAGCTCGGGCAAAATAGTCATACTGAGGGCAGAAGGCGGCTCAGGCACGGTAAAATTCTCTTCAAGAAAGTCCTTTTCCTGTACCAGCGGGGTGAACCTGCGCGACCTTATGATGGGCGCAGAAAGATTTGAGGGTGCAGGCGGGGGCCATGCAGCGGCAGCTGGCGCCCGCATAACAAAGGACAAGCTAGACGTATTTCTAGACTATCTGGAGGCAAATGTCTCTAACGTGCAGGGTCAGGGTAACCCTGCCTAGCCTGCCCCCGGGCAGGGCCTCTGCCGTCCTGGAGGCGCTCGGGCCGGACAATGTGGACTTTCCCGAGGGGCTGAGCATGGAGATGGCAGAGATAGACGGGGGTGTGGTACTGAACTTTTCCGGAAACAATGTAAAACAGCTAGTATCCACCATAGATGAAGTGCTGGAACATGTGCAGCTTGCCCTGGAGGCAACAGTGTAATGCTCGATCCGCATATTCTACGGAGTAGACCTAAGGATGTGAGCGACATGCTTCAGGCCAGGAACGTGGACTTTGATCTTGACGCATTATTAGATGCGGACGAACGTAGGAGATATTTCATGCAGTTGGCCGACGATATGCGTCAAGAAAGGAACTTCGCGGGGCGGCAGGTGGCGCAGTTCAAGAGAGATGGTGTCGACACCACTGCTGCCATCAAAGAGATGAAGGATTTGTCGGAGAAGCTCTACCAAGCAGAAGGAGAGCAGCAGTCAGCCGAATCCGAGTACTTGGAGCTGGCCTGGACCATCCCCAACATGATAGACAAGTCGGTCCCTAGAGGGCCCGACGAGACCGCCAACGTGGTGCTACGCAAGTGGGTCGGGACACCTACACCCTCTGTACCCAAGGGGCATGAGGAACTAGCCGTCGGCAGGGGCCTGCTCGACATGAAGAGGGCCGCCAAGGTCTCGGGTGCTAGGTTTTATTATCTTAAAGGCAGCCTTGTTCGACTCAACCAGGCTTTGATCAGCCACTCTCTGGATTTTCTTGGCTCCCGAGGGTACACCTTGGTGCAGCCCCCATACCTGATACGGCGCAATGCAATGGAAGGTGCAATAATTGCAGAGGACTTTGAGGATGTCATATACAAGATAGAAGATGACGATCTATACCTGATAGGCACCTCTGAGCACGCGATGGCCGCCATGCATTCAGACGAGATCATTGAGGGCGGCCTGCCGCTCCGATACGCGGGGGTAAGCCCATGTTTTCGCAAGGAGGCGGGTGCCCACGGAAAGGACCAGAAGGGAATATTCCGTGTCCACCAATTCGACAAGATAGAGCAATTTGTATTCTCCAAACCAGAGGATTCTTGGAGGGAGCATGATAGAATGCTGGAGATAACCGAAGAGTTCTACCAAGGTCTGGGCATCCCATACAGGGTGGTGCTGCTCTCCAGCGGGGACATGGGCAAGGTATCTGCCAAAACGTACGATATAGAATGCTGGATGGCCGCCCAAGATGCCTACAGAGAGGTAGTCTCCTGCTCAAACTGCCTAGACTTCCAGTCAAGAAGGCTCAAGGTGCGATTCAGGGACAGAACAGACGAGGACACACAGTACGTACACACCCTTAACAGCACTCTGGCGGCCACGTCCCGGCTGCTCGCCTGTATAATAGAGAATTTCCAGGAGGCGGACGGCACGATCAGGGTCCCACAGCCGCTGCAAAAGTACGTGGGAAAAGAGGCGATATGACGGCCCCGGCTCCGATCAGCTAAATACCCTTATATCTTGGGCCCGGGGGGCGGCACTGTTTGGCACGGAGAAAGATAAAGGTAAAGGACAAGTGGAGGGACAAGCGCTGGATAACCATACACGCGCCTGATTCATTCAACAGTGTTCCCGCCGCGCGCGTCCCCATAACAGACGACAAGCACGCAAAGGGCAGGGTCATAGAGGTCACCCTCTTCGACATACTCAAAGGGGACCCCCAGCAGAACAATTACAAGATATACTTTCAGATAGACAAGGTATCAGAAGAATCGGCCACCAGCATATTCAAGAGGTATGAATATTCAAAAGAGTACCTGCGCAGCCTTGTCCGGCGCGGCTCGTCCAAGGTAAACTATATCGTGGACGTAAAGACCAGCGACGGGTATGTGTTCCGGCTCAAGGTGCTGGCATTAACGTATAGGCATCTGAACACCTCCAAAAAGCACGCGCTCCGACTGATAATCAGGGATGTAATAGAGAATACCGTCCCCCAGATGAACATAGACCAGTTTGTGCAGGCCGCTTGCTATGGAAAGATAAACTCTGACATACTCTCCAGGGCCAAAAAACTGGTAAAGGTAAGGCACATGGGCTTAGAAAAGGTCAAGCTGGTCCGCACGGCAGAGGAGCAGATCACGCTTCTCCAAGCATAGGTGGGCCACATGGCCGGCGGGATGCGGGCTGAAATTGATGTTATTATACACGCTACCGAGGATGAATCTCTTGTGTACGAGGCGCTAGAGGAACAGCTCGGCATTATCCAGGAGATGATTACTATCCAGAACCTTACGGGCCACTATGACAACCCTATAACCATGGTCAACTGCAGGCTGGACAAGAAAAACGCAGAGGCGTTCGTGGACAGGCTGTCACGCGGCATGGCGCCAGGCGAGTTTACCCGCCTGGCTAGCGCGCCCCAGAGCTCGGGAGTACACATACGCCTCGACAAGCAGCGGCTCGTCAGGGGGAGATTAGAGGATGTAGAAGGGGGCTCGGTCAGGATAAGAATACACATACCGGTATACGACGGAAATATGGCCGGCGCATACGCCCAATTACTGCGCCAACCCAGCTGAGTTAAATACGGACGAGGGCAAGTCTGATCGGGAATGACGAAATAGGAGCCGCTCCAGTCTGAGCCGCAAGCTGTGAAGACGCCGCGACGAACTGACCCAAGTTTCTTTTAAATAGCGACCAGCAGGCTGCCGGCCATGGCTGACTATGATGTTATAGTGGCGGGCGGCGGGCTAGCAGGGACAGTGACCGCGCAGTCGGTGCTAAAGCACGGCCCGGGCCTCTCCGTCCTAGTGGTGGATAAGAGCCCAGAGACCATGCCGGGCAAAAAGAACACGGCAGGCTGGATCTGCGGCGATGCCGTAAGCAAAGAGGCCGTCGACTATATGACGGAGAACATCGGCGTAAAATGGGGCGAGCCCGAGATAGAGCACAAAGTAAAGGGAGTCATGGCGTTCTCGCCGGACAGGGAGACATCAATCCCCTTTGACGGGGACGGCTACATGCTGAACAGGCAGCTGCTCCCAGAAAGGCAGAACGAGCGCACGATAAACATGGGGGTAAAGTTCGAGTTTGAAAAGAACCTTACCGGCCTGATAATAGAGGACGGTTTGGCAGCAGGGGTAAAAGGAGTGGATGCAAAGACGCGGGAGCCGTTTCGCAAAACCTGCAGGCTGGTCATTGATGCCACTGGCATGACATCGCTGCTCAGGGGCCAGGCATACAGCGACAAGGTCGAAAAGCGCATAGACAGGCACGACATAGAATCCACGGGCAGATACATAATGTACTTTGAGCCGGGTATACACGATACTACAGAGTTCGACCCTGACTATTGCATAATACATCTAGACCAGGATATCGCCCCCGGGGGATACGGGTGGGTATTCCCAAAGGGGGACAAAAAGGTCAACATCGGCCTCGGGGTAGAAAAGAGCCTTCTTGAATCAAGAAATGCAAGAATGAACAAAAAAGACACGGTCAACACCCTGATGGATGAGTACTTGGCAAGAAACAAGGCCATAGAGAACCCCCGGCTGTCCGAGGATGGTGTCGACAAGAACAATGCGACGGGGATATTCCAGGTATCTGTTCGCAGGCAGAACGACTGCATGGTGGCAGGCGGCTATATCCTGGTGGGGGATTCTGCATGGATGCCAAAGCCGCTTGATGCCGGAGGAATAGGGCCCGCACTAGTCGCTGGAAGCATAGCCGGAAGATGCGCGGCAGAGGCGCTCGAGGCAAACGACCCAAGCGAGGCAGGCCTCTGGAAGTACAACAAAGAGTTCATCAACGAATACGGGTACAAGACGGCGGGCCTTGAGCTGTTCAGGAGATTGATACAGACTTTGACAAACGAGCAGATAAACTATGGCATGAAGCACTTTTTGGGAAACCTCGATGTAGAGTCAATATCAAAGGGCGAGCATCCGGACTTTGGCGGCCTGGGCAAGATAGGCATGATAATCCGGGGGGCCCTCAACAAGAGGCTCGCCGACGGGTTGAGGTTTACCACAAAGCAGAACAAGTGGCTTGTCGAACATTACAGGAGTTATCCGGAATCGCCTGGCGGCTTTGCAGAATGGAACAAGGAGCTCCACAGGGTGCTAGATGAATCAAACGCCCGGCTGGAGCAGTTTGCCAACTGACTGTACACCCGGGAATGGCGGGATCGGCCGGGATCGCTCATAAAGACTTAATTGTAAATACGCACGGATTCACGCGTTGATGCAGGAGGCGGCATACCTTGACTGGAACAACTCTTTCGAGATACTAAACAAGGCCCACGAGTCAGGCCTGTTCGTGCTGATAATCGGCCCAAAGGGGACGGGCAAGACCACGTTGGTCAAGGACTTTGCAAAGTCAAAGTCTGCTAGGCTGGATTCCATCAATTTTAGCCTCAGGACCCGCGAAAGCCACTTGGTGGGGACAAAGACGCTCAGCGACGGCTCGGTGGGCTTTGACGAGGGGCTCCTAGTGCGCTCCATGAGGGAGGGCAGCATGCTGTACCTTGACGAGCTCAATTCCGCAGAAGCTGACGTGCTATTGCGTCTAGACGAGGCGCTCGACGACAGAAGGCAGATAGTTCTAAAGGAATCGTCTGGCGAGACTATCCAGGCTGACAAGGATTGGTTTGTCGTCGCCACGATAAACCCGCTTACCCACGTGGGGACAAAAGAGCTCCCCCCGCAGCTGCTCAGCAGGTTCCCTGTCCGGATAAGGCTGGAGTATCCGCCTGAAAAGACCGAGTTTGAGATAGTAAAAAGGCACGCGCCCGGTGTTCCGGACGACGACCTCGAGCAGGGCATCCGGCTGGCCAACATTCTAAGGCAGGCTGCAGCTGTCGAGGAGATCAACTATTCCCCGAGCATGAGGGAGACCATATCGTACGCGCGCCTGGTAGTATCCGGGATGCCGCCTGCTGCAGTAGCCGCCATAGTATTCGGGAATGTATACGCGCAGTGGGGCAGCGTCGAGTACCAAAAGGTAAGCGACATCATAACTTCGATGTTCGGTGGATGATGCAGGAGCTGCTGGGCCCGGGCGACGCCCTCATAGAGATAGGCACGTTTCTTGCAAGGCGCTGGTCCGGCAGGGACAATGCCACCATCGAGTTCTCCGAGAGGGGCGGGATACGTACGCGCATGTCGGATGCTAGAATAACACTCTATCCGATAGAGAAGCTCTCCGGGGACGGCTTTGAGAAGTACAGGCAGTTTAGGGCGTATCTCTGGTATGAATCAATGCGCCTGCGGTTCTGTGACAAGGTGCTCAGCAGCGACCACGCGTTTGGGTTCATACTGAATACTCTGGAGACCAAGAGGATTGAGCATCTCGGCATGAAGGCATGGCGCGGCATGGGGACGGAGCTGGCCTTTTACAGGGTGTACCAGCAGGAGTACCGCCCGCAGCTCAACTCGGTATACGGCAGGGCCAAGGTGGTAGAGGGGTTTTACCAGCAGTTTCTCTTCGGCAAATTCAAGGGGGAAATATCAGGCAGGCACGCAGAAAAGATAGCAAGGGCAGCAAGGGCCGCTCATGTCATACTGGACGAGGCTGTATCTGGAGATCACGGCACCAGCTGGCTTGAGAAAAAGGTCCCCGAGATAATCCGCATGCTCGACATAGACTCCCTTTTGACCATCCCCCTTGCCCTGCCGTGGATGAAGCCCCAGATGGCCCTTACAGAAGAAGAGCTGCTCAAGGCGCTAACCAAGGTGACCCGGGACGCAGAAGGCGACTTTGCAAAGGTCGATCCCAGTGCGGCCGCCCGAGGAGACGCATTAAGGGAGGAGTACAGGGCGCTTGCAGCAGAGAGCCGCAAGGACGACGCGCACGGGGTGACTGCTGCCGACGTAGGGGTGCAGGTGCCCTCCCGGACGGATGTAGACGAATCTACCATATACGACCTTGACCTGATAAACAGCCTCAAGACCAGGTTCAAGTCGTGGAAGTCGGGGTGGAGCGAGGAGAACTTTAGCTCGGGGGACGAGTTTGACGGGGAGGCGTACATAGAGGGGCACGTGCCGTTTTTAACGGATGTAAAAAAGGTGATAAAAGCAGAGATCGCCATAATGCTGGATCATTCCTCGAGCATAGCGGGCGACCAGGTGGAATACAAAAAAGCCACGCTTGCGCTATGTGAGGTGCTAGGCTATCTCAAGGTGGACTTTTCTGTATACGCGTTTAGCACGGTAAACAAGGCCGTAGTCTGCTGGATGATAAAGCCCGGGGGGCAGCAGTGGAACAGCGCGTGCGCAAAGAGATTGGCCCAGGTGGAGGCCAACGGATCCACTCCTCTTGCAGAAGTGTACGGAAAGATGTTTCCTATACTGCAGGCCAAGAGGCCGGGGATCTTTTTGACTTTGACCGACGGGGAGCCCGCCGACCCGGGCGCGGTTCGCTCGATGATCAAAGGGTACAGAGGGCTGGGGATAAGGATGGTAGCTCTTGGCCTTGGGCCCGACACTGTCAGGGCCACCACCATAGCATCCAATCTAAAGCACCTGGGATACGAGAGGACTTTGGCAGTCAGCAGGCTTGGCGACATACCGGGCAAGGTGCTCGGCGTGCTGGGCGCGGACTAGGCGCAGTATACGTCAAAATACCATTTCAAGAGGTGCTGGTATTTCGGGGGAATATCTTCTAGTATCGGCGTGGTCTTGCCCGTTTTTCTTGTAGAGTCGTAGTGGTCCCCTTCACGGTACAAGCGGTATTCCCTGCCATTGGTGCGGTAGAGCATTCGGTGCTTGGAGGGGTTGGCCTCTAGGTTTGCCACACATTGTAAGTTGGTGTGCCAGTCTATCGTTGCGGGTTCAACATCCGCCAGTCCTTGTTCGATCGCATGCTCTATTATGACCTTGGGAGGAAATGTCTTTTCTATTCCATATTGGATATGCAGCATGGCGGTTGTTACCCAGACGGCCGTGGCGGCCGTAACGTGCATGCCATGCGCAGCTGGTTTGCCGGCGGGCCCATCAGTATCCGTGGAATCCATGCCCTGATGGGGGCCATGGGGGTATATGAGGCCGCCCATGAGCGGCCTATCTATGGCAGATGTAGTCTAGACGCATGGAAAAAGTCCGGTTGTTGCATCTACGTGCCTAAAGGCCGGATGGCACTGCCAAGGGGGGACCTCCCCGCACGGGCAAATTCTAAATGTGGCTATTACACGGAAGGAACCATGGCGGAGCAGATAGACACCGAGCTGCTAAAAAGGTTCGAGGATCAGGTCTGGTCCAAGGTCCCCCACATAGAGGAAAGAGACGGCAAAAAGGGCATAGTCAGTGCCACGCCCCTCGGGGATATGACGGACGACTTTGTCGAGTGCGCCAAGAGCGTCTACAAGCTGGACCTCTCGAACAAGGGGATCAAGGTATACGGCAAGTTCGACGGCGTATTGCCCTCGGGCTCAATCAAGGTAAGGCCTGCTGCCTATATCATCCACGAGGCCATATCGACAGGCAAGCTCCGCGGCGGACAGATGGTAATAGAGGCCACATCAGGCAACTTTGGAATAGCCCTGGGCCTGCTCACAAAGCTCGGCATAACGGTAGTCGCGCTGGTATCGAGAAGGCTTCAAGAGGGCGTCTTCAAGGAGCTTCGCAACGAGAACATACGGATAATGGACCTTGACATGGACATCTGCCCCGCGCCCGGCATGAAGGATAGCGCCGATGTAGTTGCAGCAAAAGCCACAGCAGCAAACATCCGCTCGCAGCTCACCGAGCTCGGCTTTGATCCATCTACATTCGACGGCTCCTACAAGGAAATAGAGGCGCTGCTAGTCGACCAGGACATAATCAAGCTTGCACAATTATTGGGCAGGATATACAAGATATTCTGCCCCGCTCAATATGACAACGAGCTGAATATAGAGGCGCACAGGACGATAACGGGCCCAGAAATTGACCAGCAGCTCAAAGAGCACGGCGAGTCCATGGCTGAGTATGAAATATACTGCACATTTGGGACAGGGGGCACGTCCGGCGGCCTGAGCAGGCACATATCAGACAAGTACTCCCGCAAGGCTGTCCACGTGGTATTCCCCCCCGCAGGCCAGGACGTGGCTGGAATACGCACTGAAAACAAGGCGTCGGGGCTCAAATATTACCGGCCGGACGACTATGCAAAGGTCCACGTAGAAGACTTTGATAAAGCGGCACCATTGCTCAAGTTCTTTGTCGACAAGGGGCACGACATAGGAGAGAGCAGCGCGCTAGAACTGTACGCTGCACTGAGGACTGCCGCGTCAGGCGAATCCACAAAATTTGTAATAATGATAGCAGATGGAATAACAAAATACCGCAAAAAACTCGAAGAGCGCTCGACCCAGCGCCAGATAAAGATCTCTCTCGAGGATGCCGCATCTGCATCCGGTGAATATGATAAAATAATCTGGGTGCACCCGCAGTTTACTCCCAAAGAAGAGGGCATAGAGATGCTGGCGGCATCACTCGGCGTGGACAAGTCCAGGATAGCCGTTCCAACGGCAGGGTCGGTTAGAAAACTGCTAGAGACCAACCAGATCCCAGAAGAGCTCGAAAAAGAGCTCGGGGGCGCCAAAAAGTCCCTTCTCGTATGCATGGCAGGAAACACCTCGCTTATGGCGGCCAACGTCCTTGCCGGCAAGGGCGTAATCACCGAGAGCCTCAACGGGGGCATAACGGGCCTCCCCTCAGGCCAGAACAAGTCGCCCGCCGAGTACGTCCAGCCGGCATCAGAATAGCTTGAAGTGCCTTTCAGTATCCCAGCCCTTTGCCGACCTCATAGTATCCGGCAAGAAAACAGTCGAGCTCCGCAGGTGGAACACGAAATACAGGGGCCTATTTCTCGTCCACGCCCCCCTGAGGATACTAAAATCGGACTGCCGCAGGCTCAAGATACGGAAAAGGCCCGTCACGGGAGTAATCATAGGAAGGGCCGAGATATACGATGTAAAGAGGTACAGCTCAGCCCGCGAGGTCAGGCAGGACAGGCTGTTCCACCTGGCATCGGCGGGCCACCTTGGCGACAGGTACGGCTTTCTGCTCCGGGACGCGCGGCCCCTCCGGGTGCCCATCCCGTACAAGGGAAGGCTGGGCCTATTCGAGGTGGAGCTTCCCGGCGGCATGCCTCGACAAAACGAGATCCAGGCAGACGTGATAGACGAGGATTATAGATACCAGTGGATCGGGCGCCACTGAGAACAGGGCGCACCCGGGCATTCAGGGCAGAATAGTGCCTGATGCCAGTATACGGGCCTGTCCCCGCGCAATATAACTAGTATATATAAGCGGGTCCGGGCGGTTATATAAGATGCCCCAGACAAAGCCGATCGTAAGCGTAGAGAACGTGGTCGCCTCAGCCTCCGTCGACCAAAAGATCGACCTCAACGATGTGACCAAAAAGTTCCCCGATACTGAATACAACCCCGAACAGTTCCCGGGGCTTGTCTTCCGGCTGACCAGCCCAAAGACCGCCACGCTGATATTCAGAACAGGCAAGATGGTCTGTACCGGGGCAAAGTCAGAGGATATGGCAGTCAAGGCTGTCCGGACTGTGGTCCAAAAGCTCCGCAAGAGCGGAATCAAGATAAAAAAAGACGCAGTGGTGGTGGTCCAGAATATCGTAGCCGCGATAAACCTTGGCGGCAAGATACACCTCGAAAAGGCAGCCAGGGTGCTTCCTCGCAGCATGTACGAGCCCGAACAGTTCCCCGGGCTGATACACAGGATGCTAGATCCAAAGACCGTCATACTGTTGTTTGCATCCGGCAAGCTTGTCTGCACCGGGGCAAAAAAAGAATCCGACATGTACAGGTCGGTATACAATTTGCACGCGCTCCTTGAGGAAAAGGATCTGATGACCTACGAATAGACAGCATTCATAGATTATATTGTCCTGTGATGGCTCACCTGTATATTGGAGATAGTATACGAGCCGTGGAAAAAGGTCATAATACGCGAGCTTGTCGAGTACAAGTTCGAGGACTGGATACAGCAGATCGCCTTTGCCACAAAGACATCCGGGGGAGGCATCGCCACTGTAAACTGGGCCAAGGGGGTTGTATTCTCGGTGGCCATCTTCCCTCCGACAGAGGCCGTCACCGAAGAGAACATGAAGGGTATACTCTACCTGTCGTCGGTCACCTTTGCAATAAAGGAAAAGTTTGAAAAACAGGTTGTATACGAGGGCGCCACCATATCGCTGATAGACGTGGGCGCCAACGAGACATTCAACAAGCTCTCCGACGTGCTACGGGCCAGGACAAAGTACTAGATTACCTGACGGCAAAGTGGGCCTCTTCTGTTGCCTGGCCGCGTACAGCCCTGATTGTATACTCGCCAGAATCCCATCCTTCTCCTCCTGCTATGATCAATGTGGAATACGAGTTATCACCCCGAGGAGATACATTCTCCCTCCAGATAGTCCCCCCTGCCTCGTTTACTATCGACAGCGAGACGTCTATTCCGTCGCCTGAAACCCCAGAGATCGATATTATATCGCCGACAGAATACCTTGTCGCATCAGAGTCAACGGACAATCCCGAAGACGGGACCGCGCGCGGGCCGCGGGGCGAGTCTGTTCCAAGAGGAATGGATCCCGCGATTATAGTGACAAGCAGCGCAAATATCACGATGTATGCTATCTTTTTTTTGCGAGAGTTTGGCCGGAGCCTGCCCGGCCGGGGCACCAGCCGGGAGAGCCGCCTCTTTTTTTTGGGCTGCTCAATCCTGCGGGGCAGCTTTTCTTTTTCCAGGGGGATGACCACGGGTTCTGTCCCGGCAGCATACGAGGGCTGCAGGTGCCTCCTGACCAGGCCCTCCACGTACTCCCTTTCGTATACGGATACCACCTCGTCCTGCTCGGCTGCGCGCCTTATCCTCTGCAGTATCTTGGGGTCCCCCACGTCCCTCTTTAGGAGCCCTTTTACATCGTCTAGTATGCGGTCAGCCAATCTCCTGTCTCAGATGTGGCCCGGGGCAATCTCGTTTTAACATTGCGCAGGATCCGGGGCGGGCAGCCCGGGGACAGGCACCTGCAGACCCTCCAGGACGGCCAGAAGGCTGTATCTCCGCATAAAGGGCGGTGGCATGGGCCCTCTTGAAGTTTAAATTACCGGGATGGATAGCGCGGACCGTGCAAAAGGAATACGTGGTAAGGAGCATTGACGCCTCGCCTGACGGCTCGCCATACGTGATAGTCTCGCTATCCTCGGCAAAGGAGATGAAAGGCGACATGCAGCAGCCCCAGTCGCCCTTTGGGTCCCCCAAGGTCATGGGGTTTACCAACATGAACGACATGATGAAGGACCTCAACAAGGTCTTCGGGGGCATGGGCGGCTCCCCCGGGGGCGTAACGGATAAAGCTCGACATGCACGAATACAAGCAGATGAACCTGGCCGTAGGGGATAAGGTCTTTGTCGAGCTGACAAAGGCAGAAGCGTCAGGCGTCTAGAACCCTGCGCCAGGATTTTCAGATTTTAGCTTGTCCCAGTCCGCTAGAAAGCTCTCAAGGCCCCTGTCGGTCAATGGATGGGAGAGCATCTTGCCGAGGACCGCCGGCGGCAAGGTGGCCACGTCAGCTCCCAGCTTTGCAGCCTCTATCACATGCATCGGGTGCCGTATGCTGGCCACTAGTATCTCTGCTTCAAATTCATAGTTGGAGTATATCTCGACCATTTCCTCTATCAACAGCATGCCTTCCTGCCCTATGTCGTCTAAACGGCCTATGAACGGGCTTACATATGCGGCCCCAGCCTTTGCCGCCAAAAGCGCCTGGTTTGGGGAGAATACCAGTGTGATATTCACGGGTATGTCCTCGGCAGTAAGCGACTTGCATGCCCTAAGCCCGTCGGCAGTCATGGGGCACTTTACCACCACGTTGTCGCCGTATCCGCGGAGCCTGTGGCCTTCCTCCATCATGCCTGCATATTCGGTGCTGACCACCTCCAGGCTGACGGGCCCCTCTATTATCCGGGCTATCTCCGCCATTACCTCCTTGGGGCTGCCGCCCTCTTTCGATAGCAGGCTCGGGTTGGTCGTTATCCCGTCGACAAGGCCCATGTCGTTGTATTTTCGTATGGACTGTATATTGGCAGTATCGAGGAATATCTTCAATGTATCATCCCCTTTGCAATCCGGGCTATATTAGCTGCCGTTATGCCATGCTTTTCGAGCAGCATGTAGACCTCAGAGTCCCTGCACGATTCGCCAAATGTGTCATCCACGCCTATGCGCCTTACCTGCACGGGGTGCCTTTCTGATACCGCCTCGGCAACTGCCGAGCCCATACCGCCCAGTATATTGTGCTCTTCACAGGTGACTATCCTGCCCGTCTCCCGCGCGGCCTTTTCAAGCAGTGGACCATCAATGGGCTTTACCGAGAACATGTCGAGGACCCTGCATGATATGCCCTCTTTATCGAGCATATCTGCGGCTTCGATAGCCATGTGGACGGTAATCCCGCATGATGCGATAGTACAGTCCGAGCCGTCCCTGACGGTTATCCCCCGGCCGGGCACAAATTTTGTGGATTCAGAGTGTACTGTGGGAGTCTTTGAGCGCGCCATCCTCATGTAGAACGGGCCGTATTCGGCTGCCATCGTGCGGACCAGAGCCCGGACGGCAAAGGTATCTGCCGGTATGAGCACCCTCATGTTGGGGATGGCCCTCATTATGGCGATATCTTCCAACTGCTGGTGCGAGCCGCCGTCGGCTCCGACTGTCAGGCCTCCGTGGGATACGACAAGCTTTACGTTGAGGCCGCTCTTGCCGTTTCTGGTGGGATAACATACTGCATTTCTTATCTGGTCGACGGCCCTGCCGGGGAGAAATATCGCGTATGTGCTTGCAAAGGCAGTCTTGCCCGATATTGCCAGGCCCGCAGATACCGAGACAAGGTTTGCCTCCGCTATCCCCATGTTAAAGAACCTGCCTGGAAACTCGCGCCCAAAGCCGGCTGTCTTGAGCGAGCTGGTGGTATCTGCGCCAAGCACCACCACCGACTGGTCTGTGCTCCCAAGCTCCACGAGGGTCTTGCCGTATTCTGAGCGCATATCGGTAAGGGTCATAACAATCCCTCCTTGGTGGCTAGCTGCTCTACGAGCTCCCCCGCTTTGCCCTTGTGTAATCCGGCCCATTTTTTTACAAGATCTCTGCCGCCACGCCTCTCTGCACTGTGTAGCAGCATTGTTCTGCGCGCGTCTGCGAGCGCTTCTCGAAAGCCCGTTATCGCTGACGATATATCCCGCTGGCCCACTATGGCGCTCCCCCCTACAAACGCCCGGGCCCCGTCTGTAAAGCACGAGCCGATGTTCTGTTCTGTGACGCCGCCATCGGCCTCTATTACCCCCTCAAAGCCGTGTCCAGCCAGCTGTTCCGCCATCCGCGAGGCCTTGGCGTGCGTATCCTCGATGTATTTTTGTCCTGATTTGCCTGGGACCACCGACATGATGATAACCTGGTCGATAGTGGGCGCGAACTTTGCAGCCCAGGGGGGCAGTTCTGTTCCCGGGTTGACTGCCAGGCCCACCCCGACCAGGTTGTCCCGGAGATAGTCGTGTATCTCGCCAAAAGTAGAGGAATCGCACGCCTCTGCATGGACGGTAATGATGTCGCTTCCGGCCTCGGCATACTCCCGTATGTGCCTGCCCGGCTCGTCGATCATCAGGTGCGTATCAAAGGGGGTCTGCGTGATGGGCCGCAGCTCCCTTATCTTTTCATGATCAAAGGTCTTGTTTGGCACAAACCGGCCGTCCATTACATCAAGATGGATATAGTCGGCCCCGCCTTCTGCACACCTGCGGACCTCCCCGGATAAATCAGTCATATCGCCCGCTATTATCGAGGGCGCTATGGCGCACTGGGATCCGAGCTCCTCTTGTATTATCGGGGCTATCTCCGGGTCTGCCGCCTGGCCGTGCCAGCTCGGATTGTTCTCCATGTGCTCGACTCCCTTACCCTTGATAGTCCGGGCGATTATCATCGTCGGGGCGCCCTTTGTATCTGCGGCCCCCCGCAGTGCTCCATCAAGCTCCTCTATGCGGTGCCCGTCGACCTCTATGACGTTCCAGCCAAACGAGCGCCACTTGTCGCCCACTTTCATTCCGGGCGCGTCAAGCGGCATTACATCTTCTGTACGGGAATCCTGCTGGATTAGATTCCTGTCCAGTATTGCAGTCAGGTTGTCCGTCTTGTATTTGGCTGCAGCCATGGCGGCCTCCCAGACCTGGCCCTCGTCTGATTCGCCGTCCCCCAGTATTGTATACACGCGGTGCCCCCTGCCGTCTATCTTTGCTGCAAGCGCAATGCCCAGCGAGAATGAGAGCCCTATCCCCAATGATCCCCCGCAGAACTCGACGCCGGGGCACTTTAAATCCGGGTGACCCTGCAGCCTGCTCCCGAATTTTCGGAGCGTCTCTATTTCATCTTTGTCAAAGTATCCCGCGACAGCCAGTCCGGAAAAGAGCCCCGGCGCCGCGTGCCCCTTTGAGAGGACAAGCCTGTCCCGGTCCTCCCATGACGGATTCTTTGGATCATACCGGAGGTGCCCGTAAAAGAGCACGCCTATTATCTCTGCCATCGAGAACGATCCCCCGGGGTGCCCGGAACCTGCCGCGGTGGTCCCCCTTATCACCAATCTGCGCACGGCGCGGACATTCTTTTTTATCTGGCAGTAGTTGATGCCCAAGCTGATCACCCGCCCCGGGGGTGCGAATAAAAATCTATACGGGTTGGCGCGGCTCCGATCGCGCCGCGGGGGCCCGCCGCGGCAGAGCCGCCGCGGAGCCGCGGTTTTTTTCGAGTGTATTGGCCGGGGCGATATGGCGGGCCCCGCATGCGGCCCTGGTGCATCAGCGGCTGGTCCGCGCGGCAGTGTGAAAGGCTATGCGTCCGGGGGCGGATCTGCCAGCGGGATCAATGTGCAGATCGCTGGCGTGATCGGCCTGTCCGGCATCCCCTGGATCTGAGATGTGAACGGCGTGCCTGCCCTCTGGGGTTGATTTAAATAGAATAGGTCGGGCTTTTACCAACATGGCAGCAGCAGATGGATGGCCTGTATGGATACCCCTGATTGTCGGGCTCGCACCCGGACTGGTTTACTGGTTCGTGATTACGGCCCGCAAAAAGAAGGCCTAGGCGTTACCCTACAGCAGTACGTGGATAGGATGAATCACGCTAGCTATATTGTTTACAAATGATATGCCGAACTATTTTAATCGCCCCGGGGGAGCCTCCTGTATGATAAGACTGCTCGTTATAGCTGTTCTAGCGGCCGGCCTGCTCCCCGTTCAGCCTGCCCTCGCACAGTCGGTAGACACGGACCCCACCCTGGGGGTGGGGCTATCTAGCTTTACGCCGTACCATTATACCGATTCACAGGGCCGGACCGTCATAGTGGGGGAGGTGGAGAATACAAAGGATTTCCCGGTTACGTCAGTCAAGATCTGGGCGGGCTTTTTTGGCGATACGAGCCTTGCCCCGCTGGAGTCGACCATCGGGACTACGGTCCTCGATGTGATACCCGCCCGGGGCAGCTCCCCATACATGATAATCTCGCCCTCTGCAAACCCGGATACTAGCAATGTATCTGTGAATTTGCTCGGGTTTACATCTGCTGCGTCAAAGCCTGCCGAGCTCGAGATAGGAGGCGAGCTTACCGGCACTGCAGAGAGGATAGAATATTCCGGGACGATAAAGAACAATGCAAAGTCGCCCGCCGAGGAGACGAGCATCCACATGGTCATGTACGACGGGTTCAGGCCGCCGAGGCTGCTCAAAGTGGTGACAGTCGATATCCCGTCTGTGATACCTGCCGGTGGATCCTCTACCTTTTCGCTTAGCGAGGCATACCACAGGTCGACGGTGGGGTTTTACATGTTTGCAGAATCGACCACGCTCCTCTCGAATACATGGGATGTAGAGGTGACCCAGCCGGAGCCCATCTCCAAAAAAGTCAGCATAAATGATGTGCATATCAGCGTGGGAGGGGAGAGGGTATCGAGCACAAAAGTGGGCGAGCCGCTGCTAATACAGAGCAGCACGTGGCTGCAGGTGGCGTCCCAAGGCGAGACGTACGACCAGGATTATGTATACTATGCGCAGGTAAAACAGTCGGGCAGGGATGCGGTGGTTGAATATGTCGGCGCGTTTAGTGGCTCTTTCAACAGCCCGGAGCCGCAGATGCCGTCGGTAGAATGGATACCCGAGAAGGACGGTTTATACTTTATAGAGACGTACATGTGGGATACAAACGGGGTGCCCCTGTCTCCAAAGGGGCCTGTCGTGCTAGTGATAGTAAACTAGGGCGCAAGATTACAGATCACAAAGCTTCTCCAGAAGGAATTCAATGTTGCCGGGTAACTCGTCAAGGCGACCCTCCTTTACACGCTCCGAATACGCCGAGTTTTGCGGTACACTTTTCGTTCCCGTATCTGTGTGATCTACCGCAGGGTTCTTTATCTCCATGCACTTCGGGAGTACGAGAACCTGCAGGGCTTGAGAAAGCCCCGCACTGTCGATGCGGCCATTTAGTACAAAGGTGGATGTCATTTCATGCGCCTCGAGCAGCATACACGCATGTTCCAGCATAACGGACATGCGTTCCTTCCCCACGATGGAGTGCGTGGAGGCGGCCCTCTCCACGAGGCACTCCCGCGGCCCCATTGCGCACCCCCTGCTAGGCTAAAATGTATGCGCAAAATAGAATTAGCGGTAATACCTTGCGTGTTCCATGGCCTTTAAGCTTGCAGCAGTGGGGGGAACATTTGATGTGATACACGAGGGCCACGCGGCCCTTCTCGCCAGGACGTTCGAGGCCGCGGAGGCCATCATAGGGCTTACAAGCGATGCACTGGCCCTCAAGAGGGGCAAGCGTCCGGCCAAGAATTATGAGGAGAGGTTTGCGGCCCTTGAATCGTTCATCTCGGAGAGGTTTCCAGATGCAAAATACTCGGTAAGCAGGCTGGATGAAGACTTTGGGCCGGCGGTTCTTGAGCCCGGTGTGGATGTGCTGGTGGTCAGCGAGGAGACCCATCCCCAGGGGGACGTCCTCAATGCCCTGCGGCGCGGCAAGGGCCTCCCGCCGGTATCTGTAGTGGTGGTGCCGATGGTGATGGCAGAGGATGGCACGAGAATCTCGTCTACCAGGATAAAAAACTCAGAGATAGACCCCTCCGGCAGGCAGCCCTGATCCTTTTGACAAGCAGCTCGGCTGGGTTTGAGTATCTCTGATAAAGCCACCCCGGGGCATGCCCGCCCATGGAGACGGTGGACCGCATGCTCGAGGGGATAGAAGGCAGCACAAAGGGGCTCAAGGACGGCCTTGACCCCGACAACCTTGCCGCATGGTACGATGCGATAATGGGCGATGCAAGGGAGATGGCTCCGCCGTGGCTGCACAGCAAAATGCGCATAAGGCGCGACCCCGTGCTTACCATGAAGTTTACCGTGGATATATCCAAGAGGGCAGTAGGGTACTTTATGACGGCGGCAGATGCCCGGATGGGACAGATGCCGTATTCGACTAGATTGTACTTTCTCAAGGTCTTGGAGGCAATGGAATCCGAGGTGGATAGGTGGCTAGTCTAGGCCTTTGTAATTACCACTTCGGCATCAGACGAGGTAGTGGCTGTTATCTGGTGCTCCTCGTCTAGTACCGACTGGAGAAAGTCGGCGAGCGCCTCTACGTTGTCCTTGTCCTTGAGTACTATACTGTGGACGGACTTGTCCTTTAGGGCGACTATCATCTCTGTATCTATTATGTTGATTATCGCGTTGATGAAAGTCTCGGAGCTGTCTTCGAGGTATACGAGGCTGGTAAGCTTTTGTGCTTCATACTTGTCCTCGCAGCTGATCTTAATTTTTTGCAAGCCGAAACTCTCCCATTCTGTCTTTTGCGCGCTCTCTTGCCTCCTGGTGCCGGGCAAGAAACGTGTTGATCTTTTCAATCAGTATTCCCTTGAGCTCGCCCGTCAGGAGCGATCCTGACCTGTACTCGTCGTGGATCTTTCGGAGCCGGGCATCATCTGGCTCAAAGAATATCCTCAGGTACTGGTACGATACGTCCACCTCCGGGTCACCGCCCAGCTTCCGATGCTCCTCCACATCAGCCTTTCCGCCAGAGAACGCATATTTGTTTATCTTTTTCTTGACAGTCCCGGGGTCGTCTGTGGTGTAGATTGCTCCCCCGCTGCTCCCCGACATCTTGCCTCCCGGACCGCCAAGAGCGGGCACCATGATATTGTGGAGGAGTGCCGGCTTTGGCCTGCCCAGCTTTGGGGCCACGTCCCGCGTCAGCCTAAAGTGCGGGTCCTGGTCTACCCCGAGGGGGATCAGGACCGGCTTGTCCTCTAGAAAGCACGGGGCCGACTGTAGCGATGTATAGAATATCATGCCTATGTTGGTCTCGTTGGTAAAGCCGAATACTGCCTTCATGTTGGAGAAGTTGAGCTTTTTTGCAACCTGTGCGGCCAGCGGGTAAAGGGTGGAGATATCCTCGGTGTCTATTACTATGCTAGTCTTTGCGGGATCAAAGCCGAGTGCGACAAAGTCGAGAGCATTTTCGTATGCAAAGCCTCTTGTCTCGTCTAATGTCATGTTGTTCTGTGAGTAGAACTTTTCATCATCAGTAAGCTGAAAGTACATGTTGGCCCCAAAGCGGTCCTGCAGCCACTTTGCAAAGACCCACGGTATGAGGTGTCCTATGTGAGTGTGGCCCGAGGGGCCGCGGCCCGTGTATAGGAAGAACCCCTTGCCTGATTCATGCGAGTCAAGTATCATGTTCAGGTCCCTGTGAGAGAAAAATATCCTGCGCCTCAGCATAAAGTGGTCCTCGCCTGCAATCTTTCGCAGGCGGTCGAGCAGCTCATCAGTCAGCTTTGTCGTCCCGAACTGTTCGGTCAGCCTGTCATAGTCTATCTCGCCCTCCACGCGCCATGGCGTGACCACAAAGTTGTCGGGCATTCCATCCTGTTCCGGCTCAAGGTTTAAAAAGTCTTTTTAGGGTTTTTGTGCCGATGCAGGTTTTACATGAAATAGAAAAGAAGATCATTGGCGTAATAAGAGGAGAGTGGCGCTTTGAGGCCGACCTTCCATTCCTTACTGGGCTCTCGCCTGACCAGGTGCGCCGGGGAATCCAGTGGCTCAAACACAAGGACATCATTACTGTCAACGAAACTGCAAATATCGAGTTCAGGCTTGGAAAAAATGGGCTCGAAGCTCTTGCGAACAAACTCCCGGAGAGGAGGTTGATGAATGCGCTCAAAGGTGGACAGCGCAATATACGTGAGCTTAAGAAGGAACTGGGTGGCGTGCTCGGGCCCGCAATGGGCATAGCTCTCAGAGAAGGATGGATAAGTAACAAAAATGGCATCATCTCGCTTGAAAAGAACGTGGATAAGCTTCCTGGTGAGGACACGATAGAAAGGATTGGAGAAGGAAATGCGTTTATACTGAATCTAATTTCTAAGGATCTGGATACGCTCAGATCTCGACCCAACTTTATAATAGAAAAAAAACACATGGTCCATGCGATTGAGCTCAAGGATAAAGAGATCAAAGTTGACTTCAAGACTAAGGCCATAGACGTAGAGGCCGACGCTCCCGTAACCCACCCCGCCCGCGTTCACCCCCTCAACGAGGTCATAGCAGAGATAAGAGAGGCGTTTGTCGCCCTCGGCTTTACCGAGATAACCGGCAGTCTTGCACAGTCAAGTTTCTGGAACTTTGATGCGCTCTTTACCCCGCAGGACCATCCAGCAAGGGAGATACAGGATACCTTCTTCCTCGAAGGCATACAGTCGTCAAACTTTGCCACCCCTGGACAGATCAAAAACGTCTCTGGAGCCCACAAGAAAAACTGGGGGCCCTGGAGCCTGGACGAGGCAAGAAGGACGGTCCTCCGGACACACACTACCTGTACGACAATAAAATACCTGGCAGAAGAGAGACCCGACGAGGCAAGGGCCTTTTCACTGGGCCGGGTATTCCGGAATGAAAAAGTAAGCTACAAGCATCTAGTCGAGTTCCACCAGGCAGAAGGTGTAGTCACTGGCCCGGACGTCACCCTGCGCGGCCTGATGGGCATACAAGAAGAGTTCTACAAAAGAATAGGCCTTGGCAAGACAAAGTTCTGGCCCACCTTCTTTCCATATACGGAGCCGTCGCTCCAGACAATGGTGTACAATGAAAGGATGGGCAAGTGGGTCGAGTTATTCGGCATGGGCATATTCCGCCCAGAGGTGACCCGGCCGCTGGGCATAAGAAGGCCCGTACTTGCATGGGGCGGGGGCATAGAAAGAATAGCCATGATAAAGTACGGCATAGATGATGTACGCGAGTTTTACAACAACGATTTAGACTGGCTGAGGACTGCTGAGAAATGCCGGTAGTAGAGCTCAACCTCAAAAAGCTGGCAAAGATAGTAGGAGCCGGCAAGAAAGGGATGGCAGAGGCGATCCCCTATCTGGGACTGGACATCGAAGATCGTTCGGGCGACCGGCTCAGGGTTGAATACAGCCCCAACCGCCCCGACTATTCCACCGACTATGGAATAGCCATGGGCCTGCAGGGCCTGCTTGGGGTGCGGCGCGGTATGGCTCAACTGCGCATCAGGGACGGAAAATACTCCATAAAGGCAGACACCTCTGTCTCAAAGATAAGGCCCTATGTAACATGCATAGCGGCCAAGGGGCGGGACGTAGATGACAGCCTCCTAAAACAGCTGATATCTATGCAAGAAGACCTGCACGCGGGCCTGGGCAGAGGCGCAGAAAGGCCGCCATAGGCGTGCATGACATCAACAGTATAGCGTTTCCCCTGAGGTACACCACGGCTGGCCGCGGCCATCGTTTTGTGCCCCTCCACTCAGATGCCGAGCTCACAGTAGATGAAATACTGGAAAAGACAGAGGTCGGGACAAAGTACGGCCCACTCCTGAAGGGCTCAAAGAAGGTACCCGTCATACTGGACGCCAAAGGCAGGACCGTCTCGTTTCCGCCCGTGATAAACGCAGCCAGAACTACCGTGAATACAAAGACACTAGGACTGTTCGTCGACGTTACAGGCACCGACAAGCGTGTAATAGAGGATGTACTATCCGTGATAGCGCTTACCCTCCAGGGGGCAGGTTTCACACTGTACTCGGTGCGCGTCTCGGGCGCAGGCAACTCAACACCTCTATTCCGCCCGAGAAAGATGCGCCTTGATGCACAGCTTGTAAACTCGACACTGGGCCTCGACTTGAAGCCGACCGCAATAGTAAATGCCCTCCGAAAGAGCCGCCTCGATGCTATCGCCAAGGGCAAGATAATAGAGTGTACAATCCCGAGGCACCGCTTTGACATACTGGGAGAAATGGATCTTGTAGAGGATGCGGCTCTTGGATACGGCATGGACAAGCTCGGCCCGCGGCTCCCTACATCATCAACCCTCGGCATGGCCCATCCCATACAGGTGATGCTCCAGTCGGCGCGCGGTATAATGACTGGCCTCGGGTACACAGAAATACTCAACTCGAGTCTTACAAGCAAGAGAATCCTTTACGAGAATACGGACAGAGACCCGTCAAAGATGATATCGGTGTCTGATTCAAAGAGCCTCGAGCATACCATACTGCGCGATTCTTTGCTGCCCGGGGTAATCGACAGCCTTGCCGCCAACATACACCATGAATACCCGCAGCGGCTATTCGAGATAGGGACGGTATTCGGGAGGGGCTCGCCCGTATCGGAGCAGGGCAGCCTGTGTGCAGCAAGCTCACACGGTTCAGCCGGCTTTACCGAGATAAAGTCCACCTTGCAGTCGGCCGCCCGGCACATACTGGGGGGCACCTGCAAGACCCGACCGGCACCCCACGATATATTCGAGGAGGGCCATTCCGCAGAGGTGCTGGTAGGCGGCAAGGTAATAGGCATAGCAGGCGAGCTCAGCGGTACAGTAAGGGAGCGCTTCCGGCTGAGAGAGCCTGTATCGGCCTTTGAGATAAAACTGCCTGGTTAATATTTGGCCGTGCCCCCGGTTCATATGCCCCTAGAGCAGCCATGAAGACGGACCCGGATGACGTTGATCGTACTGATGCCGGTGATTCCAAGGTTCACCCAGTCGTGGTACATCAGGGGCACCCCCGGCTTTAGAACCCAGGGAGATATTGGCTAAACATCCGTGAACTTGCGTGAGTCAGACCCGGGGGACAAAAAATAATACGCGCCACCGCATGTCGTATACTATGGCGTACTGGCTGGTAAAGCAGGAACCCGGCGGCCCCCGTGGCTACAGCCTCGATCAGATGCAAAAGGACAAAAAGACAGTCTGGGACGGGGTCCGCAATAACTTGGCCCTAAAGCACATCAGGAACATGAAAAAGGGCGATCTCGCCATGTACTATCATACGGGTACAGAGAGGCAGGCAGTAGGTATCATAGAGGTGACCACTGCCCCCTATCCGGACCCGGGGGCAGAAAACGAGCGATTCGTAGTAGTCGATGTAAAGTTCAAGTCCCGCCTCAAGAGGCCCGTCACCCTAGACGAGATGAAGGGCGAGAAGGCGTTCAAGGACTGGGAGCTAGTCAGGATATCGAGGCTATCGGTCATGCCTGTTCCCAAGGGAATATGGGACCGGATAATGACCCTGTCCCGGCTGTCTCCCCCGGGCCGTGCCTAAGAGCCGGGAATTGTTGATATAGGCGCTGTTCCCAATAGTACCATGGCAACAGCATATGTCCTGATAAACTGCGAGCTCGGCTCCGAAGAGGCGATAATCCAGCAGCTCAAGGGGCTCGACGGCGTAAAGGAGGTCCACGGGACCTTTGGCGCATACGACATACTGACCAAGATAGAGTCAGACACCGTTGAAAAGCTCCGAGAGACCATAACATGGAAGATCAGAAAGATCGAAAAGATCCGCTCCACACTCACCCTCATGGGGATCGAGGGCCAGACATAGCCCTGCCCCTTTTTTTGAATTGCTGCTACACTTTATCTTCCTGGTCAAGGAGAGCGAGCTCGACGAGCGGAAAAAAGAGTTTGAATACATAGGCCGCATGGCCCTATTCTATAAATCGTGGATCAAGGAGAGGTTCGGCAGGGAGATAGAGGTAAAATCAGACGAGCTGGTCGTCCGCCGCAGAGGGCTGCTCGGCAGGCTCGATACGCACTCCCTTGTGCGGGATCATCGTTCCAGGGGCGAGGATACCTACCATTATTACCTGAGCAACTTCCACCCTACATGGACCGACTGCACATGCGAGGGATACCACGCTGAGAACTTTGGAATGTCCGTCTGGCAAAAGCCAAAAGAAGGAGACGGCGTGCCTTTCCTGGCATCAAAGAACTGCACTGTCGTCTCGCACGAGATAGCGCATGAATTACTCCGGCAGGCAGGCTACAAAAGGTACATGCAGGATGTCCACGACATCTGGACAAAGCATCTCCACGCAGGTCAGGCGTTTGACAGGTATGACAAAAAATTCGCAAAGACGGAAGGGGATGCAGAATTTATGACGCTAGATATGTCGGGCTTTGAGGTGTGATTATGTCGGGGCCTTTGTTATGGAATAAATGTTGTTCTCAAAGTTGGCTGTTTTAAAGTCGAGCTTGTTCTCTAGATTTCCAGTCCTTGAATTGCCCAGCCTGTCGAGCTCGACGAGGGCCTCACCCCTGAAACCGACTGACGAGCCGTATATCGCGTCGGTAAGCTGCGTGCCGTGCTCGCCGCATTTTATATCATCTACAATATCATAGAACCGGCTTGTATCTCGCGTGTTGACAGGCTTGCCTGTCGCCTTGTTGAAAGCCACTGCAATGTACATGCCGTTGTTCTTTACAGCGACGGGCACCTTGTGGTTCTTGCCTGACTTTCCCGGTATGGGCTCGTTTATGAGAACTTCGCATTTGTGGTATATGCTAGATACGTATGCATAGAACCGCAGCTGCGCAGACTTGCCCGCCTTGTCCTCCATGCAGCCTACAAACACCCGGTGAAGGTATTCCAGGGCATCATCGTTCATGCTCTGCAATCTGTCGTCTATCCTGCCCCTTGGAAGAAGCTCGGAATTGCAGTCTTTTGCCACCAGTTCGAGTATGAAATCCGGCAGGTTGTAGTTTTTTAGATCGGCAACAAACGCGCCCGCCTGTGACATGCCGAACTTTGGAAAGCCCTTGTTTACCATGTTATACTAGTGCTCCAGCAACCCCCGATGATCGTGCCTGTGTTGTGCTTATAATTGTTAAGCAGAAGAGGCCAGAACAGCTCTACAAGGTGTACTGCGGGGCCCGCAATCTTAATTTTATGCCGGTGCGGCGGAATACCCATGGAGATAGCCACCACCACCGAGATGGTCCAGGGCGTATACGAAAGGCTCAGGGAGGGCATAGACAGGTACAGAAAGGACGCGGGCAGGCCCCTGACGCTCTCTGAGAAGATAATGGCGGGCCACATGGTCAGGGACGGCACGGATATTCCGGTGGAAAACAAGGACTATGTGCACCTTACACCCGACAGGGTCGCCCTCCAGGATGTCACCGGGCAGATGGTCATGCTGCAGTTCATGGTTACAAGGCATGAAGAGACGGCCCTGCCCACCACCATCCACTGCGACCACCTGATACGGGCCAAGGTCGAAGGCGGAGAAGACATGAGGGTATCCCTTGACGAGAACAGCGAGGTATTCCGGTTCCTAAAATCGGCAGCGGCTAGATACGGATGCGGATTCTGGAAGCCAGGTGCGGGCATCATACACCAGGTGGTACTGGAGAACTATGCGTTCCCCGGGGGATTAATGATAGGGACAGATTCCCACACGCCCAACGCGGGCGGCCTCGGCATGATCGCAGTGGGGGTGGGCGGCATGGATGCCGCCGAGGCCATGGCTATCAAGGAATGGGAGCTGTTGTACCCAAAGAGGATAGGCGTGCACCTGACGGGAAAATCCAGCGGCTGGACATCCCCCAAGGATGTCATACTCAAGGTGGTAGAAGAGCTCACAGTATCAGGGGGCACAAACGCTATAGTGGAATATCTTGGCCCCGGGGCGAGCACGATTAGCTGCACAGGCAAGGCTACCATAACCAACATGGGCGCTGAAATGGGGGCCACCTGTTCGATATTCCCGTACGATAATAGAATGGGCGAGTACCTGGGGTATACCGGCAGATGCGGCATAACCAAGCTTGCAAACCTGCACAGGGAATTACTGGTGGCGGACCCCGAGATAGAGGAGGACCCTTCAAAGTACTATTCCAGGGTAATAGAGATAGACCTCTCCCGGCTGGAGCCGCATATAGTGGGCCCGCATACCCCTGATCTTTCCCGGCCCATATCGGAGCTATCCGATGACAGCAGAAAGAACGGCTACATCGACGAGATATCGGCAGCCCTTGTGGGCAGCTGCACAAACTCCTCATACGAGGACATGTCGAGGGCCGCCGGGATAGCCGAGCAGGCAAAGGCCCGCGGCCTGCAGGCGCAAGTCCCCCTGATGATCTCGCCCGGTTCAGAGCAGATCCGCGCCACCATCGAGAGGGACGGGCAGATGCAATCTCTAAAGGACATCGGGGCGACAGTCCTTGCCAATGCGTGCGGCCCGTGCATCGGCCAGTGGAGCAGGCCGGAGCTTGAAGAAAATGAGGAGAATACCATAGTGTCCAGCTTTAACAGGAACTTTCCCGGCAGAAACGACGGCAGCCGCAGCACCATGAACTTTATCGGCAGCCCTGAATTGGTGGTGGCAATGGCGCTAGGAGGCAGGCTCTCCTTCAACCCACTAAAGGACGAGCTTACTGCTGCAGACGGCACAAAGTTCATGCTCAAGCCGCCCCCGCCCGCCCCCGAGGTGCCAAAAGACGGCTTTCAGACAGTAGAGGGCGCCTACGTGCCGCCGCCAGCCGACCCCCATTCCGTAAAGGTTGTAATCGATGAATCAAGCGAGAGGCTGGAGGAGCTCGAGACATTCCCTCCCTGGGACGGGGCGGATCTTGAGGGCCTGCGCGTAATGGCCAAGGCAAAGGGAAAATGCACCACCGATCATATATCGCCCGCCGGCGCCTGGCTTGCATACCGGGGGCACCTGGACCACCTGAGTGACAACATGCTGCTAGGAGCGGTCAGCGCGTATCATAACGAGGTGGGAAAAGGAAAAAACCTGCTGACCGGCGAGATGGCGCCATATCACAAGGTGGCGCGCGCCTATATGAAAGCGGGCATCCGCTGGGTGATAATAGGCGATGGCAACTATGGCGAGGGCAGCAGCCGCGAGCATGCGGCAATGTCTCCAAGGCACCTGGGCTGTGCAGCGGTAATAGCCAGGAGCTTTGCGCGCATACACGAGACCAACCTCAAAAAGCAGGGCATACTGGCCCTTGTATTCTCCGATCCAGCCGACTATGAGAAAATACTTGAAGATGACACCATCAACATTGTCGGGCTCAAATCGATGGCGCCCCATACACACGTCAAATGTTTAGTGGTTCATGCAGACGGCTCCGAGGACACGCTGGACCTGTCCCACTCGTACAGCGCCTCCCAGATAGGGTGGTTTCGGGCGGGATCGGCGCTCAACGTATTGCGGGATAAATGATGTGGGGCCGACCGGAATCGAACCGGCGACCTACGGGTCTCTGCAGCTCCAAACTTACATCATCAATCAGCCAGCTTGGTACAGACCTCTGGAGCCCTTGGCGGTAATTTCGCAGACTGTCGCCCTACCAGGCTAGGCTACGACCCCACGTGTATTATCCCCAGGGACTTGGATTTTAAGCTATTTTCTGCCAAGATTTATTGCCTGTACAGGGCATATCCGGCGCGTGGTAAGGCCTGTCATAATAGCACTGGGGGCCGTCCCTGCTATTGTAGCCGTGCTGATCGCAATACCCCTGCTTACACAGCCCGAGATCCCCTCATCTGCTGCAAATCCATCCGATAGAATAGAGATAGAGTATACAAGGCACCAGCTCAGGACCGTCTCCCACGGGGTCACAGAGAGGACGGGCTCCCATCTGACCGAGATCCTGATCATAGATGATGACGGGTCCCTCCGGTATACCGTAACAGAGGATGGCGTGCCCGTGCCCGAGGTGGCAGGCTCCATAGACGGCCCCACGCTCAAAAGGCTCGAGGCCCTGATTAAAGAGACGGGCTTTCTGGCGATGCCGTCTGATTCGTTTCCGATAACCGAGGGTATAGACGAGTACCAAAAGTCAAGCGTGCGGGTCACCCTAAACGGCGTGAGAAACCAGATCCACTGGCCCGAGCAGAACGCCACGGAGAGGACTATTCCCCCGATAGTTACACGCGTGGGCGAGGAGCTTGATGCTATAATGGATAGTATGCGCAGCTAGGTTATGGGCCGTGTCTTTCCCAAAACAGTTCAAGGCCTGATGGAATTGCCAGACTTGTAGGCCGACTCCAACTGTGATCAATGCCGGATCCTAAACCTTTATAGCAAATATTCATGGAATTGCTGCCATGGAACAGTCAATGGAGGTAGCCCGAGAATTAAAAAGATCAAACATTATGCGGGGAGCGTTCATACTCGTAAAGTGTTCCAAGACGAGGCATAATGACTGCCGCGATATCCGGGATGCCTTAATCAAGGGATCTTCTGGCTATATTCAGGATGCAATGACTACAAATACTGTGGTTGACGGAACCAAGTGGTGCGTTGCGGTATCGGCCTTGGTACCGCTAGATGATGCAGATAACTTTGAGAGGCGTTTAAAGAGAATCCAGACAAAAGATAAAAAATCAGTGAGCGTAGAGAAGCTCAAGTTTATGATGGATAGGCGCTGAGATTCTTCCTCGCAGAATATGCGGCTTTTTCATATCATCGTGTATACCTGCCTGTGTGCCTTTCAGATATCCGCCAGACATATGAGAGCCGCACCCCGAGTTCGCAGGCAGATTCCACACTTGTAAGGGAATACATACAGGCATCGGCCCGGACAGCGCATCCCAGAGTCCGTCAGTATTGCAGGCAGATCATCTGCCGCCACGGTGCACGCGTGCATAAATAGATACAAATAGCAACGCCCGTAATACCTGATATGATTCCACTTGCCGGCGAGATACAGACTGCCCGGGGCATAAAGGGCGGCATGGTGGGGGCAGGCTCCTCTGTGCGCGGCTCGTCCACCGTAAAGAGGGGCCTTGCGCACATGCTCAAGGGCGGAGTGGTCATGGATGTCACCACTGTCAGGCAGGCACAGATAGCAGAGGAGGCGGGGGCCGTCTCTGTAATGGTCCTGGACAAGCTGCCATCCGATGTCCGCAAGGCAGGAGGAGTGGCAAGGACCGCCAGCATGGAGATAGTCCGGGAGATAATGGACGCAGTGACGATCCCCGTCATGGCAAAGTGCCGCATAGGCCACACATACGAGGCCAAGGTCCTGCAGGAGCTCAACGTGGACATGATAGACGAATCCGAGGTGCTCACTCCAGCCGATGAAAGCCAGCACATCTGGAAGTGGGACTTTACGACCCCCTTTGTAAACGGGGCCCGGTCGCTTGGCGAGGCGCTCCGCAGGATAGAGGAAGGGGCAGCCATGATAAGGACAAAGGGCGAGCCGGGCACGGGCAACGTGACCGAAGCTGTAATCCACATCAAAAAAGTGCGCGATGAAATAAGGGAGATAAAGTCCCTCTACGATGCGGACGACCGCCAGGGCCTGGTACAGGCGGCAAGGGAGTTTCGCGCCTCCTACAAGCTGGTAGAAGATACCGCTAGACTGGGGGATCTCCCGGTGGTCAACTTTGCAGCAGGCGGCATATCGACCCCTGCTGATGCGGCATATCTCATGTCCCTTGGATGCTCGGGCGTCTTTGTGGGCTCTGGAGTATTCAAGGCAGATGACGCAAGCGAGAGGGCCCGGGCGATAGTCTTGGCGACTGCCCACTGGGAAGATCCCGCAAAGGTGGCAGAAGCGCAGTCTATGATCGACGAAAGGCAGTCCATGCTGGGGCTCGGGCCCGACAAGATGGAGCTGCGCATGCAAGAAAGGGGCGGTTCTGCATGAGCGGCCCATCAATAGGGGTGCTCTCCCTCCAGGGGGATGTCCGCGAAAATATAGGGATGATCCATACTGCGATAAGCCGCGCCGGCGTGGGCGGCTCAGTGGAACAGGTAAACGATGCCTCTGCGATAAAAGAGCTCGACGGCCTGATAATCCCCGGCGGGGAGAGCACCGTAATAGGCGGCCTTGCCGGCGGGGAGCTGCTCGATGTCATCCGGACCAAGGTCCGCGGGGGAATGCCCGCATTCGGGATATGCGCGGGGCTCATCCTGCTATCCAAGGGGGCTACCGACAGGACAGTGGGCAGGACCGGCCAGCCGCTTCTAGACCTGCTAGATGTGCGCGTCGAGAGAAACGCGTTTGGAAGGCAGAAGGAATCATTTGAGACTGAACTCTCCATGACATCATGCGGGATAGAGGAATTCCGGGGCGTATTCATCAGGGCTCCTGTAATAACAGAGGCAGGGCCCGGCGTCCAGGTTATAGCAGAATACGATAACAAAAAGGTAGCCGTCCAGCAGGGAAGCGTCCTCGGTGTATCATTCCATCCAGAGCTTACAAACGACCCGTCTCTCCACCAGTACTTTCTAAAGATGTGCGCCTGACTCAGGAGACGCCGGCAAACGTGCCCACCACCCTGCCCGCAAGCCGCTCTATGTCCACCGACGGCTCTGCGGATATCAACAATACAACCTTGCTTACAGGAAACGGAAAGCTGACGAGAACAGCCTTGTCCCGGCGCGCCGCAAGATAGTTTATCGGGCCCAGGCTGGCATCGTACTCTTTTCTGATGGATATCCGGGAGACAAACTCCATGAACGACTTGAGGCGGGTCTCGTCCCCTTCCAGGGGGACCAGGCCCTCCTTGAAGCCGCCAGATACGAGGCTGCCCTCCTCGTCTATTATCCCCGCAAAGCGTATCTCTTTTTGCTCGAGGAGCCGGCTGCACTTTTCAGCATATACAGACAGGCCCGCACCCTTGGTCTCCAACTTTGTACCGTGGGCGGCCCGCAGTTAAAAATCTAGCCGTGCTACCTTCCAAACGGGTCGTTCTTGGAGCACCGGGGGCACTTTAGCCCGTTGGTCTTTTCCCCGCACATCTTACAGTAATAGTCGACAGAGACCGCCTTGTGGCGCGGCGTCTGGATTATCTTCAATATCAACACAAGGATCACGGCAATCCCCACGCCGACTGCTATCCAGATTAATGCCATAAAATGTACAGGCCCGCCCGGGCTTATAATCTGTGGTTTCATGGCACAGGGGCCCATACGCGGTATGCAGGGGCCTATTTCCTGGGGGGGCCCCGATTCTTCTTGGGCCTGGGCTTTTCCCCGGCCTTTGCCTCCTTGAGCTTTTTGCGGGCCCTGCCCCCGGCGCCCTTGCCGCGGCTCTTGCCGTGACACTGCCTCCTGTCGTAGTCATCATGGTTGCCTATCCAGTGCAGTATGGCGCATTCTTTTTCCCGGTCCCGTTCAAGATCACACCCTATTATAGCAGGTATGGCGTTCTCCTTGCATCGCTTGATGGTGCATTCCCAGCCGGGCTTGAAATGCGCATAGAGCATCCTGTAGCTGCCGGTGACATCGTACTTCCACATCTCCGTGATGCCAAGCCTCTGGTCGTCATCGATGATGCGTATAATGCGTTTTGTCTTGCTGCCAAGCCTCAGGGGGCCTCCGCCCTGCAGGTGCTCCACATACTCCGGCACTACACACCTGATGCGCTCGTCATTTTCCAGCTTTCTGTACAGATCACAGAACTCTTTTCCCGCGTACACGTCCAGCCCGGCCCGCCCCCATGCGTATAGGTATGCAGGACTCACGGATAAAGATGCGCCTAGGGGAGCTCTTCTGTCGTATCACAGCAGTGCTGGTGCACCCACCTGTCAGAGCTGTCCTTTGCTATCTCCTTGCCCTGTTTTATCTGATCGCCACAGGAGGGGCACTTTGAGGGAAACTTTGCCTTCATATATCCCCCACAGGGGACCCGGTTAAATCTCCTACTGTTTGCGAACTATTGAGCTGGGGTCGACGCCGGACACAGTATTGAAGGTGAGAGAGGGAGTTGAACCCCCATAGATAGGCTTTGCAGGCCCACGCATAACCGCTCTGCCATCTCACCGCGGTGCCACGCCTGCATAATCAATTAAACTCTTTAGGTAATGCGCGGAGCTCCCGCTCCATGCGACTGCGGTAGTAGCCCTGCCGGACCCGGTCTGGACCGACAGCCCCTTTTCAAGGCGCACAAGATCCGCCACGTTGACGAGGAAGCGTGGATGCTCCAACTTAGGACTGCTCCCTCCCGGACCTGGTCCCTTTCGATGGTCCGGCCCTCAGAGCCATCCCTTCGGATGGTCCCGGGCCTGCAACCACCCGCCTCGGCGTGATTTCATTTCCGCACGCCAAGCGGGTACTGCCTATCCAGAGATTTACCCAGCAGTTACTGATCTCTGCATATAGCCGGTTTCAGAACGGGGCACGGCTGGCACCCCAATCCTCCCTACTACCGCAATCCCTACAAAGGCGTATTATATTTGCGTTAAGGCGCCAGGGTGCTGGATAGACCGGCAGGCCCGTAGGGCGCCCCCGCTTTAGAGCCACTCTGGATCCCTGGTAATGGCGTTCCTGTACTCTGTGATTGCCTCTGCCATCATGTGCGCGTCAGCATCCCCCTGCCTGCCTTCCAGCCTGCCGATCAGCCCGTCGAGCCTCTTTTTGCTCTTGCATAATTTGGTGGCCGGGTTGGTTATCTCGTCAAAGGCAAGATCGAGCGCAAATGCGGCCATCTTTGCATCGGCATCATCCTTTCTGCTTTTCATCCTGCGAATAAGCTCATTTAGCTCCTCGTGCCGCCTCTGGTACTCGGCTGCCTCACGGGCAAGATCATCGATGCTCTCCCCGGGCTTGAGGGCATAGTCCGTCCAGCTCTTGTCAAGCATTTTTTCAAGCTCCTCATCGGATCCCGATTTTTCCGCCTTCTCGGCCTCTATGGACAGCCGGAGCAGCGCCAGCTTCTGCTCGTCGCTCATGCGAGCCAATGCTTCTTCGAGCGGATTGCCGTCTGGTGCCATGGTATATCTCGCTGTATTCTACCGTATAGATCTTTCTGTATGGGAAAACCCGGGGGTCTATGCCGTCCCGGGCGCCTCGCCTTGCGCCGTGCCCCGGAGCCCCGATATGGTCCTGCATACAGAGCATACCCCGCCTGTGCAGCTGTTCCCGCATCCGGGGCACTGCTGCCTCTCCTTGTGCACCTCCGGCCTTAGCGCCTCTGTAACCTTCATGACCGACCTGTACAGGCTGTTCTTGGCCCCGCTGTGTGATTCTTCTAGCGAGTTGAGAAATATGCGCAACTCAGTCCTTATCCCCTCGTCCATGTGCGGGCACGATTCTGCCTGGAACGGTATCTTGTTGGCAAACGCATAGAATACTATCTCTGATTCATATATCTCGCAGAACGGCTTTATCTTGCGCAGCTCGTTTGACGATGTATCGGGGTCCATCCAGGCTATCCTGTCGGTATCGCCCGAGATCATGTTGATTAAAAACGTCTGCAGCGTATCATCCAGATTGTGCGCGGTGGCCAGCACGTCGGCCCCCGTGTCATGTATGGCATGGTCCATGGCCCTCCTCCTCAATGTCCCGCATATCGAGCATGAAGTCTGGCTATTCTCGCCCCTCATGTTTAACGCCTCATCAAGCGTCATATCGAAGAGATCCTTGTACGCGTACACGCGGTGTGCAACGCCCAGACTGCCGCAGTACTCCTCCACTATAGATAGCGCCTCGTCCCTGTACCCGGGTATCCCCTCGTCTATCGTCACAGCTTCGAGCTCAAAGCCCCACTTTTGCGACATCTGCTCGAGTATATGCAGGAGCACAAGCGAATCCTTCCCCCCGGAGACGCCGACTGCAACCCTGTCCCCGCGGCCTATCATGTTGTACTTTGAGACGGTCTTTGCAGCCTTTCTAGCCAGCGACTTTGTAAAGCATATCGAACAGAGCGCCTGCCCCGAATATTTCTTGATATAGGCGGCCCCGTTCTCGCACCTGTCGCACTTCAAGGCTAAATCGTAAACCAGCCGGACTTTGCGTATGACAGGCCTATGTTCAGGCCAAAGAGGACAAACGTCATCCCGTATATGCTCCACATGACTATCCCGACAGACTTTTCAGAGATCTTTTTATCTATTATACTGTGTATGAACTTGCCGCCGTCCAGAATGGGCAGGGGCAGCATGTTGATTATCCCTATGAAAAACGAGATCATCCACAGCCATAACAGAAACAATGACACCTGCGGGTTGTCCCATTTGATAAAGTCGTAGATGGGCTGGTATGCAAACGAGTTGTCCCTCAGAACGCCTATCAGGCCGCGGCCGGGCTCGTCAGGCGATTCCATGACCACCACCGGTATAGTTAGCGCAGTGCCGTCCCGCATTATGGATACGTCGACAGTCTCCCCCGGCTCGAGGCCTATAAGCTGCAGATCCGCGGCAGTATTCACCGGATCATCCCCTATTCCGGTGATCACATCATTTGGGAGCACCCCGGCCTGCTCCGCGCCAGACCCCTCTATCAAAGATAGCACAAGCACGCCGTCAGGTGATTCATAAAATGCGCCCAGGATAGGCTCGGGCATTATAATAGCAAAGAGCGGGTTTGTAAGCAGTATGATCCCAAGGAACAGAGAGAACAAAACATTTGATGTCGCGCCGGCCCCTATCACCCTGAGCTTTGATATCTTTTTTGCCTTGTTGAACTCTTCTTCGTCTGGCTCTACAAAGCCCGCAAACATGGCTATGAATATGGCAAAGCCGCCGGTCTTTATCTTGATCCTCTCCAGAGTCGCCACTATCCCGTGCGCCCCCTCGTGCATTATCAGCACTATTGGTATGCACAGCAGAAAGTTGATTATCGCCGACGCCGAAGTCAGCGTCACACCCGGTATGAGGACGGTCACCTCTGCAAACTCGGTCGGCTTTACAAAATATGCAGATATGTTCGAGAATAGAAACCAGAACGCAAAGCCCATCATTACAAAGCCTGCCACGACGCTGACATCCGCAAACACCCGTATGCCCCTCCGGGACCGGGTCAGCATCCTGGTCAGCACCGACTGGACCCCCTCGTTCTTGTATATGATGCTGTACGCCTTTATCTCAAAGCCGTGGTTCTGCAGTTTCAGGCCCTTGGCGACTACAAGCATGACCACCCACGCGATTAGCACGTAGATTATGGCGTTGCTTGTGATAAAGTCCAGATCCATTCCAAAGGGAGCCATTCCGGGCATGATTTATCGGTTGCTGATCCCCGGGATGCCCCACGCACTAGTGTCTGGTATACTGCCTTGATGCGAGTCTGACGTCTTCTGCCTTTACGGTCCGGCGGCCCGCATGGCTGGACATATCCACTGCATTTCTCGCTATGGACAGGGCGATCTCCTCGATGGTCCGGCGCAGCTCGTCTGCGGATTCATCGCTGACCCTCTGGGCACCCGACTTTTTGAGGATCCTGTACATTGCAGCCAGCCCCAGCTCGGATGAGCCCATCGTCATGGAATCACAGGGGGCGATAAAAGGGGCAGCATCAAAAAATATCACAAACGGATTCGTTTATACAGACAGAATGGACGGTCGTGGGGCATGCACAGGATCTACGATGCCCACGTGCACCTCTCGGACCCCGAATATGAGGGCCAGCTGGACAGCATGATAACGGGCATGAAGAGAACGGGGATCACCGCCTGCTGTGTATCCATGGATGAAATAGATTCCAGGGCGGTGCTCGATATGGCCATCCCGGGGACCATCCTGCCCTTTGTGGGTATACACCCCGAGAGGGCGCCAGGCGATCCAGAGGCGATATCTACAATGCTTGATGAATATTCAGGGAGCATATCCGGGATAGGCGAGATAGGCCTGGACCCTTCATACTGTACGTCCGACGAGGATACGAAAAACCAGGTGGATACCTTCAAGCATCTATTGGACCTGGCTGAAAAGCACTCCAAGCCCGTATCGATACATTCCCGGGGGAGCCTTGATGATATACTCGATATGCTTGAATCCTATTCGCTAAGGGCGTGCCTGCACTGGTTTGACGGGAACAAGCGCAGCCTGAAAAGGGCGCTCGACATGGGCCTGTACGTATCGTACGGGCCCCTTGCGGTATACGCGGCAGAAAAAAGATCGCTGCTATCCAGAACAGACAGGGACAGAATACTCGTCGAGACCGACGGGCCCGTCAGGTTTTCGAGGTGCTTTGGGCGCAGGCCCGCCCACCCGTCGATGGTGCCAAGCGTGATATTTGCCGCATCTGCCGCTATAGGCACGGAATACGGCGAGACATGCCGCATCCTGGAGGCAAACTCGAGGCGCTATCTTGGGGTATAGCCTCAGAGGTCGAACGCCTGGTTGCAGGCGGGGCACTTGCCGCGCTCCTCGCCGATCTGCCCCGTTATGAAGATCTTGCCTATCGTCTTGCACAGCGGGCACATCCCGGTGGTGACGTTCCTTGGCCCCTTTGTTATTATCTTCTTGCTCTTTCTTCTTCCCATGGGAATGGGCCCATACCGGCGCCTATAAGTTTTTGATGGCGCAGGGAGGGGGATTCGAACCCCCGTGTTCTTGCGAACATGGAATTAGCAGTCCCACACCCTACCAGGCTAGGTGACCCCTGCACGCGGTGGGTACCGCGGGCGTATTAAGTAAACCTTGCCCCGCGGGCCTACCCGGAGTCGACGGTCATGCCGGGGACCAGCGTGTCGTTAAAGGCCGCTGTAAGCGCCGAGAGCGAGCCGGTGAGCAGAAGAGCCCCTATTCCTATCAGAAGGATCCCGCTGGCCCGCTCTATCCAGCCCATCCACTTTCTTATCCTTTTGAAGAACACCAGGAACTGGTTTATCGCTAAAGCGGAGAGTATGAACGGTATGGCAAGGCCCGCGGAATATACAGTGAGTAATAGCGCCCCGGAACCCGCTCCTGAACTGGTTGCCGCAAGGGTAAGTATGCCCGCTAGTATCGGCCCTATACAGGGCGTCCACCCGGCCCCAAAGCCCATGCCTACCAAAAACGAGCCTGCGTTTCTAGTAGAGCGGCCTGACAAATCAAAGCGCTTTTCCATGTTGAGGCGCCTTATCCGGAATACACCCAGCAGGTGCAATCCGAATATTATAATCGCAATCCCGCCTATTCTCTCTATCCACATTGCGGCATCGAATAGCGATGATACATACGAGACGGCTATTCCCAGCGATACAAAGACTACAGAGAACCCCAGCACAAATAGTGATCCCCTGGTCAGGGCGACAGTCCTTACACGGAGCCTGCTCTGGGCCCCGCCGCCTGTATTTGTTCTACCCGAGGATAGCTCCTTGAGGCTCATGCCAGTTATGAAAGTGGCATATGCGGGGACAAGGGGAAGGACACACGGCGAGAGAAAGCTTAGCAATCCTGCAGAGAATGCTACTGCCAGGCCTATTACTTCTGCTTCTGAGATTCCGACAGAGCCTGATTCAATCACCCCGGCAGGGGCTATGCCCAGCGCTGCCTCTATCGTCTCTTCTACGCCCATGCCGGGCTCGATAGGCCCCTTCCACTGTTGTATTATGCTCCCGTCTGCATCCAATAGAACGGTCTCTGGGACGCCGATCATCCTAAACGCAAAAGTAGCCTTGTCGTTGATGTCCCTCCATATTTCATACGTCATGCCCACTTCCCTTGCGTAATTGGCGACCTGCCTGTCCTTGCCAGATGTGTCTATGCTTGTTCCGATCATGACCAGCCCGTCATCGGAATACTGCTCATGCAACGACTGAAGATAGGGAAGCTCCCTTCTGCACGGCTCGCACCATGTGGCCCAGACGTTTATCATCGCAGGAGAGCCGCGCAGATCCTCTAGGGATACAGGGTTGCCCGACAAATCGTACACCTCGTATACGGGAGTGCGCCCTTCGGCCCAGACAAGTTCTGTAGATGCGGCAGATATTGCTATTACCCCGACCGCAAATAGAACAAGCGGGGTCCTAGGCCCCGTCATGCCAGCTCTTCATCATGATCTTGCCATCAGAGACCCAGACCAGCGCGGTTATGCCGTCTCTAGAGTCAGACCACGGATGATCCCCTGTTCCAAGGTCTACTATTCCCGTCGACTTGCCGTCTACTATCTGGGTGTACTTTACGGCGCCGCCCTCGACTGTCTTGTCGGCCCAGAATATCACCGGGTTGTCATCTGCATCCATCGATATCTTTATCGTAGTCGCAGGATACCACTCGCCGTCGCCGTGCAGGAATAGTGGGTCGGTCCACGTCTCGCCGCCGTCAGATGATACTGCATAGTATGTGCCAGGCGACTGACCCCCCTGCGTCCACCATGCAGAATGCAGGTTGCCCGCGCTATCCGTAGATATGGTAGACGTGGAATGCGGGCAGTTATCAATCTCAAAGCCGTCATCTGCTACCAGTATGGGCGTGTTCCATGTCTGCCCATAGTCGTTAGATCTGGACACCACTACATCGCGTATGTTGGGCTCGCCAAAGTTGCCCACGATGTTCCTGTACTGGACGAATACCTCGCCGTCTGTTCCTGTGGACCCGGAGGTGACACAGCACTGGCACGCCTTGGTCTTTATCGTCCGCGACTTCTCAAAAGAGGCACCGCCGTCATCAGACCATGCTATCTTTACCTCGGTGGGCAGAAATGAATCATTCTGCTTGCCGCGCGAGTCAAGCCAGGTCACGTATACCCTGCCGTCATCAGCGACGAACATGCTATCAAAGGTCTTGGAATGGAGTGCCCCCACCTGGCCGCCGGGGCCGGTCTCTGGCTCTACCATCATTGCAGGAGTGAATGTCTTGCCGCCATCATCAGAGCGCGTCAAGAATAAGGCAGTATACCCGAATGAAAAGCCGCGCTCGACCCATTCCGGCCCGTCATATCCAACGTTATACAGAACGTACAGCTCGCCATCTGGCCCCATCTCGATGTACGGGGGGTTGGCGTGCGGCATATCCGCGACACCCTCGTCGGTATTAACACGGACGGGATCCTCCCAGGTCAGCCCCATGTCGTAGCTTGTCTGGATCATTACATTGCTGCTTCCGCCTACTGTACTACCGTAGGTCACATGTATCGCGTCTCTGAACGTGTCTATGGCCACGCCCGGATAGTCAATTTTATCGCCTGCTGGCGCGTGCCTCATCCATTCCTCTTTTACGGGGGCGTCTGCATTCTTTTGAAATTCAGATTCTTCTACAATTATGACCACACCGTCGGCAAGGCCTGTATCTACATGTATCACGCCTGTATCTACAAGGTACTCTATTCCGCCGATAAAGTCATTTTCAGTTATATCGCCTGACGCCCACCAGCCTGCGTTGTTTCTGACCCAGTCGGGTATCTCTGAATCAGCCTGGCCTGCTGTTCCAGTGGCTGCAACTTGCATGATTCCCTCCTCTATCAGAAAGCCAATCGATTCTGCAAAGTCTGTATCTGTTATTTCGCCTGCCGCCCACCAGCCTGCACTGCTCTTTACCCAGTCGGGCACTTCCGCATGCGCGCTATCTACGATCATAAAGGGCAGCATGGATATTATTCCAAGCAGATATGTCCTGTTCATCTGTCGAGGGTAGGCCGCGCCCGGTTTAATACCCGTTGGTACATTCGGCAAAGTTGCTAGCTTATTCAGCGAATGTACCTGCGGGTATTTGAGCGCCTACACATTTCATGCCAGCATGAGGACCACGGTTATAGCTGCATTTGCCGCAGTATTGCTGGCAGGCGCCACGTCTATTACGATCGCCGAGGCAGAGTTCCGCGGCCCCAGGCAGCCAAACTATGAGAACCCCGGGATAATGACCTGGTTCTGCCTCAACAAGCCCTGGTCGCTGTATGGCTCGAACGTATCGAACTACCACGAGGTCGACCAGAGCGAGCTCAAGGGGGAAGTGATAAAGAACTGTGACCGGGCAGATGATTCCTACCTGTGGCCCCCGCACGGGAACGTCTACGTTTTAGTGCTGGCCCCGTCCTGGAACAACGACAAGCATTCAATGGATACCATAGGGAACAGCGAGGACAATGAGATAACCTGCAGCAGCTCCGACGGCGGAAGGACGACGGTCACAGACGGCAGGTCTGTGGGCATGTCCGAGATCGGCTATGATACGGGGATATTCGGGGGCAGGCTCAAGCTTGCAGGCGAGCTGAGGACAGTCGACGGCGTGGTCAACATATTTGGCAGGACCTCGTCTGATGTAAGGACGATATCCCCGCTGGACAGGGGCAGCATGTGCACAGTACAGACGCAGGAATCGGGCGGCTTTACGTGGAGCTGGGAGTATTCTTCAGATGCGTACGTCACAAAGTCAGGCGGGTACACGTACAGGGAGGGCAATGTCAAGTTCAGCAAGGACGTCTATACCATGGGCGACGAGATCAAGGTGGTTGTAGATGATGTGGATCTGCCGCGGTGGAGCTTTGACACAAAGGCGGTCCCCGTGCAGGTCTGGTCGGATACGGACACCTCCGGCATAGAGGTCAAGGCGCGCTTTGTCAGGGAATATTGGAAGCCGCTGCCGATGGACGGTACCCACTATGGGACGATAATGCTCAACGACGGGGATTCTTCTGGATCAAACAACGATCTCCGGATCACCCCCGGGGACAACATATACGCAGCCTACTATGACTATACCCTGCCACTGCCGTACTCGTCTGACGGGTGCGCGCCCATAAGGGGCCAGCCCGCAACGCACACGTGCGAGCACATCAAGATTACCAACTTTGCAAAAGTACTCCCGGACAGGGGGATAAAGATAGCACCTGCGGAAATAGCTGCCCCGACAGTCAAGGTTGCAGATGTAATAGGGCCGTCAGAAGCTGCCATGAAAAAATACACCTCTGATGGCATGTACAAGGTGGTCATCTGGTGGGATACAGACGGAGAGCTCCGGTCTGGCACAGAGCATAAAATGAGCATGATAATAATGGATTCAAGGTCGGAAAAGATCCGGCACGGCATAGACTTTGATCTCAACATGACGCTTGCCGGCCGGCCCGTTCTTGCGGAACTGGAACAAGATGAATCAGGCGTATTCTCCGGCAGTATTCTCTTTGATATGCCGGGGCACGCAACGGCGTACATATCCGGGATAAACGGGGATTCAAGCGAGGGCACATTCGAGTTCCAGGTGGACCGTCCAAGAAGCTTCTTTCTAGCCCCCGGAGAAATCAGGAACTAAAGTATCTATCCAGCATCTCTCGGACTGTATCGCCATCCCGCACAAAATACACCCGGGTCATGCCGTCAAGCTTTGAGCCCACAAGTCCCGAATCGGACAGCGACTTTAGGCATGCCGATACGGTCGACCTTGACTTTTGTATAGATGATGCCATTCCGCTGAAACTTGTGCCCGGGGAATCCAGCAGCATACCGAGGATTGCCCGCGGGGTGGCCGTCCTCAGGGCGCATATGGCGCCTGCCTGCACCTCGGTATACCCGACTGCAAAGTATCTCTTGCGTCTAGACGAGGCCCTGTGTTTTACCTTGTTTTCACGCACCAGCTTGTTCACGTGATATGCCAGGGTGGCCTTTGGGATGCCCGTTCCAGACGAGATATCGCCCAGGAGCAGGCCGGGATTCTCCCGTATATGGCGGTGTATCAGGTCCCTTTTATCGCGGGGAGCACCTGTCATTGAATCCACGCGTGCGCCTCGCAGTGGGTAAATCCGCCATCCCACCTGGCATGCACCCGGAACTCTCTTGATTCAGATATTCCCACATGCGGGATCTCCTCTGTATCAGACAACAGTGCCGTCTCTCCGTCGTACAGTATAACAGTCAGCGGGACGCTGCCGCGGAATGTATCGTCATTGATGTACAGGCCGTCGAGTGTGACCAGGCCAAAGTCGTCCCGCCCGCATGAATACTCCAGGGTATGATTCGGCGGTGAACTGTCCAGCTGATCTTCTCCCAGGGGCACGACACCTTGGCCGGGGCGGCCGGCTGCAGCAGAATCATCCGCGGGAGAAGGCTGAAGGGATTCGACGCGGGCCGGACGTATCACCTCGTGGACTTTGACCTGCTCTCCGCTGATCCTCGAGATCATCTCGTTTGCCATTATGACGGTGGGCTCATCGGCAGAGATAGTCATGTTCTCTGTGTACGTGTAATGTTCATGGTATTTGTCGTGGATGGCCGCGCGGACTATGATATCATCCATTCGGCAGGAGGTGACTGCGCCTTCTATATTGCTGGCAAAAAAGCAGTCGCCCGTCTGTGCAGAGCTGCCCCTAAACGGCATGAGCCCGAATACCGGCTCGCCTGAAGAGGTGCTCCAAAAGGAGTTGGCCCCCGTCGAATTGTGGAACTTGTACGCGTCGACTATAACGGTGGGTATCTTGTACTTGTAGTATATCGGCTCGAATATTCTTGTCTTGTCCCGCAGTATTATCCCTGAAGAATCGTCTACCTCCTGGGAATCGTGCAGGGTGCCATTCCCTGACCAGGCAACAAGCCAGAACTTGTGGCCCATGGCCGCATCTACCTCCTCCTGTGTAAGAATAGGCAGCTCGCCCCACGCAGCATGTACTGTAATGAGTAGCACGGCGGCAAATATCAAACCTTTCATGTATCTCTACCCAGTATGCCTGAAAACCAGGATAGCGCGCCTGCAAGGCCCTCTTGTCTAGGCTCTTCCCGGGCATACTCGACACCCCCGCAGAGGCGGAGCCACCTGGACGCGTCGTGTTCATCTGCAGAGCCGCGGAGGCGCCCGAGCACTTCATCGGTGGTGGCCTCGCGCCCGAGCCCCAGTGCGATAGAATAGTGGAGCCGGATTGCCCTGCCCAGTATCCCGTGGGCCTCTTTTATGCTGCCTTCCGTGAGAAGCCTGCGCGATTCGCCTATCATATCCTGTACCCCGGGAGCACGGCGGCCCGCAGGAGTGGATGCCCGCATGCCTGGTAAAAGCCCCGTGTACACTGCATACAGAACAGCACCTGCCGCGGCTGATACAGCTGCCAGCGCATACAGCAGGTACGGGGGATCTGATGGGACTGACCGGACAGGACCGGGTGCCTCGGGTACAACCTCGAGCACCTGAGGGGGCTCACGGGCCGCCTGTACCTGCGGCTCGTATACTGCCTGGACGGGCCGGTCCCTATCCAGTACTAGATCTCCGTATACCATGGAGCCTTGTCCGCGGAGCTCGTCGAGCATCATCCGGTGGAGCCCGTCCCCATCAAGTGCCAGGTGGTTCTTTGAGAACTCTCTCATGTCGAATGTGCCGCCGCTGCCCCCCGCGAGCACAGCCTCCCTGAGCTCGTCATATTCCGCGGGGGAGAAGACCCAGTTTGGCACGGATTCTAAGTCGTCGAGATCGTATCCGCGCTCTAGCAGAAAGTATTTCAGGTTCGAGTTCGGATTCTCCTCGTATACTGTCCCCCCCACAATAAACGTCTGGTTGGTAAGGGGGTCGAGCAGCGCGCTGGCCAGGGGGACGTAATCATCGCCATACCTGTCCCAGAAGAGTATCCTGTGCTTCCAGTTGTCTTCCGACGTGCTGTTCTGCAGGTGGGCTGCATTCGATATCATCCTGTCCACCCTCTCCTCTATGGGGATTCTTGGATCCGTATACTGGAATAGTGTATCAGCAAAGTATTCTGGGCTGGGTTCAGCAGGTCTAGCCGGAGAGGAGTGCCCGGGCTCTTTGTCCGGCTTTGCAGATTCTATTCCCTCATGTGGAGCCGCGGCATCTTCCCCTGACTCTATATCCCAGATAAAGTTGTAATCGCCACCTGCCTGTGCGTATACCGGCAGCATCGATATGGCGCACAATGCCATAGAACATATCATGATGCCGTACATGTGGGACAAGACTCGTGGATATTACCCCCTTTGGGCCGATAATAGGCAGCTGGTATATTTGCAAAATGTACCACTTTTGATTTATCTATACGCCGTCCAAGAGGGATATGCCATCGCCCATATTCGGGGACGCAGGAAACGTCCAGGTCCGCGAGCTGGGCTCCCAGGCAGCCGAGCTCTCGGGGATACTAGAAGGGGTACAGGCAGAGATCCGCAGGCACATAGTCGGCCAGGACAGGGCGATACACAGCATACTCACCTCGCTTGTAGCAGGGGGGCATGTATTGCTCGAGGGTGTGCCCGGTCTTGCCAAGACCGGGATGGCGCGGGCCCTTGCAGGGGCCATAGACGTGGACTTTGCCCGGATACAGTTCACGCCGGACCTGCTGCCGGCGGACATACTGGGAACACGCGTGTACGACGCTGCATCAGGATCGTTTAGAACGGAAAGAGGCCCGATATTCCACCGGATAATACTGGCTGATGAGATAAACCGCGCCCCTCCAAAGGTGCAGTCCGCCCTGCTCGAGGCCATGCAAGAAGGGCAGGCGAGCATTCACGGCGAGACGATACCCCTGCCCGGGCCGTTCCTTGTAATAGCCACGCAGAACCCGCTCGAAGACGAGGGCACCTTCAGATTGCCAGAGGCGCAGGTGGACAGGTTCGCCGTAAAGATAATGGTCGGTTATCCGTCCAGAGAGGAGGAAGTTGCGATAATAGAGATGGACGGGGGCTCAAAAGAGGCCCGGCCGGTAGTCGATGGTGCAGATATACAAAAGGTGCAGGCCCTGTCCCGGCAGGTATACGCAGACGGGGTAATCTCCCGGTATGTAGCGGATATAGCTGCTGCAACCCGGGACCCCGCGGGATCCGGCCTGGACTTGGATGGTGCCATACAGCACGGCGCGTCCCCCAGGGCTTCTGTATGGCTGATGCGGACGGCCCGGGCGCATGCCCTGCTAGATGGCAGGGGGTTTGTCATGCCAGAGGACGTAAAGGCGGTAGCCCATGATGTGCTCCGGCACAGGATCATGCTTACATTCGAGGCAGAAGCGGACGGCCTGCGCCCCGAAGGGGTAATAGATGCGGTGCTAGCCCGGGTGCCCCCTCCATAGGTTGTCCCCCGAGAAAAGCCTCCTGCACATGGTCAGGAGGATAGAGTTTAGAACCAAAGGCCTGGTCTGGGGCATGGGTTCCGGCAGGTACAGGTCGCGCTTTCGCGGCGGGGGGACGGACCTGGCTGAGCTGCGCGAGTATGTGCCGGGAGATGACACAAGAAGAATAGACTGGAACGCCTCCGCCCGGCACGGCTCGATATATACCCGGGAGCTTGCAGAAGAGAGGGAGCTTGCCGTCCATGTATCAGTGGATGTCTCTGGAAGCATATCCTGCGGTATGGCAAAGCAAGAGAGAATGCTGGAGGTTGCAGCATCCATAATGTATTCCGCAGAGCAGAGCGGCGACCGAATAGGGATGTCCATATTTACAGACTGTATAGAGGGGTTTATTCCCCCGGGCAGGGGGAGGGCCCATCTGCTGCGGCTCTTTGGATCCCTTGCAAGGCACAAGCCGCGGAGCAGCTGCACCGATCTATCGGCATCACTCTTGGGGCTGGGCTCGGCACTGCGGGGCCGCAGCCTTGTATTTGTAATATCGGACTTTGCATCTGATCCATTTGCAGAGCAGCTTGGGCGGCTTTCTGCTGTACATGATGTCATACTGGTGCGCGTTACCAGCTCGATAGAGGCGGAGATCCCCGATGCGGGACAGGTCATCTTCGTCGATGCGGAGAATAACGAGCAGATGGCAATAGATACGTCCGATATTCATTTTCGGGCAGAGTATGCGCGGCTTGCAAAAGAGAGGGGTGCGGAGCTTGCCCGGGATGCGCGCCGTTCAGGCGCGGGCCTCATCGATGTGGGCCCGACAGAGCCGTTTGAGGCCGCCTTTCTCCGGCACTTTGGACGGCGCTAGGCCGTGGATATAACGTTTGGCGCCCCCTGGGTTCTGTTACTGCTAGGGGCAATACCGCTGTTGTACATTCTATACAGGAGGCATTCTGTTGCCTGGTCTCCTCCCGTCAGGTTCAGCTCGCTTGATATCGTCAAAAAGGCCGCAGGCGGGGGCCTGCGGAGGCACCTGCCGTTTGTCCTGTTGGTATCGGCCATAGGAACAGGAACAGTGGGCCTTGCCGACCCTCTATTCCCATCGGGTCAGGCGGAAGGCGGTGCAGGCATTGTGCTCGTCCTTGACGGGTCGGGGAGCATGGCGGCAGACGACTATGCCCCCACTAGGCTGGACGCGGCAAAGGCGGCAGCTGCCCAACTGGTTGGCAGGCTGGCACCCGGCGACAGGGTGGGAGTAATACTGTTCGGGTCGTCGGCCATTACGATATCCTACCTTACATCCGACAGGGCAGAGGCGGCAGGGCGCATCGGAGAAATAGTGCAGGGTGACGGCGCGACTGCCCTTGGCGACGGCCTGGCTCTAGGGGTGGAGATGGCTGCAGCCGGACCGGAGAAGAGTACCATAATCCTGCTCAGCGACGGGGTGCACAACTCTGGGCGGACTGTCCCCGGAGAGGCGCTGGAACTTGCCATACAGGGGAATATACGGGTGCACACAATAGGGATGGGCTCCGATGAGCCTGTCCGCGTGGGTGATGACATATTTGGCGAGCCAAGGTACGCAGAGCTTGACGAGGATACACTGCGGGAGATAGCAGATAGGACTGGCGGCATGTACTATACATCGGTGGACAACCCCACTCTTGACGGGATATTTGAGGCGCTCTCTGAAGATATAGCGGGAACGGAGGGGCACCTGTCTGCATCACGGTGGTTTCTAGCTGGAACGGTGTCTGTTCTGCTTGCCCTGGCATTTGTAACATACGGAAGGTTCAAGCTGGGATAAGGGAATAGCATGACTTGCCACATCACACACATCATGTCTGGCTGAATCAACGAGTATGGACACGCCTTGCATTCAACTTGGGCAGGTTGCGTACTTGACAGGGCATCCTGCCGGTTTTCACGCGCTCCCCTACGCCCTGTGTGTATCCCGCGCATAATGTTTAATTATATGTAGGCCGGCTGATTTCCGGATTTATGTCGGAAAAAAAGGCCTCAGGAAGCAAGACAAAGGCAAAAAAGAAGCCGTCAAAAAAGCCCGCAAAGGCAGCCAAGCCCAAGGGCGGGACAGCCCCAAAAAAGGCAGAAGAGCCCAAGGAGAAAAAAGTGGTCAGTCTGGCGGATTCCGGCATCGTGATAGTGGATGAATATACCGAAGTGGACCAGGAGAAGGTAAACGAGGAGCGGAGGGCATACCTTGAAGAGGCCCGCTCCCAGGAAGCCTCCGACTGACTTGGATTATCCCTTGGACCGGATTATACCATGATAACCGTAAGGGAGAGGGCCGGCAGAAAGGAGATAACTGCCAGCGTGACAGAGTTTACGGGCGGGCTGGAGTACTGCCAGTATATGATAGACTTTATGGTAAAGGGCAAGAGGAAAAAGCCCAGTGCTGCAGCCATGCAGGGTGCTGCCATCCACAAGGGAATTGAAAAATACGAGCAAAAGCACGTGGTGCTAGAGCCCGTCTCAGAACAGCAGCTCTCCAACGAAGAGCACAACATAGAGTTTGCAAGAGAAAAGATAATGACGCGGCTCTTGCGGCCTGTCTCAGTGGGCGGGACCGAAGCGGCCGTCCTGCTCATGGGCAGGGCCGACAAGATAATGAGGGAGAATAGCACGCTCATAGTACAGGATGAAAAGACCGCGCGGAATGCCCAAAAATATGACAGTCTAGTCGAACCGTACCGCGGCCAGAAGCTCCAGGTGCTGACCTACCTCAATTCAATGTTTACGGAAAAAGGCAGCATGAACCCCGACGACTGGTTTGAAGTCCCACACGAGAGAAAGATGTGGAGGGTAAACGTGCTGGACCGCGAGGACGGCCTAAGATTGTACAAGAGCTTTGAAGGGTACCAGACGGATGCCGACCTGGAATACCTGAATGGAAGCCTCGAGACGTTCGTAGAGATAGTACTCGGCAAGAGGCTCCCGGACCACCACAACTCGGCAAACAAGTGCAGGGCCTGCGGCTACTTTGACGACTGTTCTGACAGGATAGAATAGTGTCTTCACAACAGTTAACTTTGCGCCCTGCGGCGCTGACCCGCGGGGGTTGCCGAGCCTGGTCAAAGGCGCAGGGCTTAGGACCCTGTCTTCTAGGAGTCCGCGGGTTCGAATCCCGCCTCCCGCACCAACCCGGCTTACGCTTAAAGCAAGGTGCGCAGGAGTCTGTTCCATGACCGGGACCAACGTGGGCATAACTGTAGTCGGAGAGGACCGCGCAGGAGTAGTTACCGCGTTTACGGGCTTTGTGTTCGGGCACGGCGGGAATATAGAAAAGATAAACCAGGATGTAAAAAACGGATTATTCGGGATGTACCTTGAGGCGTCATTTCCCGGCACCATAAACATGGACGCCTTTGGGACAGAGATACAGGAGATTGCCCGGGAATACAAGATGGAGGTGAGCACCCGGCACGAGGCTGGCCCCAACAGGAACGTGGCCGTATTTGTAACCCGCGAGTCCCACTGTTTAAAGGCCATACTAGACGCGCGCGACGAGCTCAGAGGCAGGATAGCAGTCGTAGTGGGAACAGAGGGGACGCTATCTAAGATGGCAGAAGATGCAGGTGTGCCCTTTGTAGAAGTGGCGGAGAAAAACCAGGAAGAGGCGGAGCAGAGGCTGATATCCACATGTAAAAAATACGACATAGACCTTATCGTGCTGGCCAGATACATGAGGATACTAAACCCGAACTTTGTCTGGAGGTATCCCGACAGGATAATGAACATACACCCGTCGCTGCTCCCCGCGTTTACCGGGGCATCCGCGTACGCGCAGGCATTCGAGCGGGGCACAAAGATAGTGGGGGTTACAGCCCACTATGTTACAGAGAATCTGGACCAGGGGCCCATAATATTCCAGGATTCATTCAAGGTGGGCCCGGCAGACGGCATAGAGGAGATCAAAAAGAAAGGCCAGGAGTTAGAAGCCAGGACGCTGCTCAAGGCGGTCCGCATGCACCTGGAGGGAAAGCTGGAGGTGAGGTGGCGGCGCGTCCACGTAAAAGAACAGTGAATAATGCGTCAGACCTGCCGGATCCAGACCTGCGGCGCATGTTATCCGGCAGGCCCGCAGTGCTCCCTGTAGGGTCCACTGAGCAGCACGGGGCGCACCTGCCAGTGTCTACTGATTCTGATATCGTATCGGAGGTGGCCTATCGGGTCAGCAAAAAATGCGGATACCTGTGCATGCCTACTATCCAGTACGGCGTATCTTTTGAGCACTCGCCCTATCTCAACCTGAGTCTTAGAGGTGCAACACTGCGGCACGTAGTCAGGGATATTATATCCTCGATGGCCTCTGCCGGCGCCCCGGCTGTATTTGTGATAAACGGCCACCACGGGAATGCAAGGCATCTTGAGGGACTGGAATCCAAAAGGGCGCCGAGGACAAGGGTGATCTCCTACTGGCACTATTTAGAAGAGGGCCTCGACCATGCCGGGGATATAGAGACATCTATCATGCTGGCCATATCGGACAAGGTACGGATGTCCCGGGCAAAAAAGGGCTTTGTCCCGCCGGAACTCGACGATACAGGCAGGGAGAGGCTGTCCAAAAGGGCTTCACGGTCGTTTATCGAGGTTACGGGGAACGGGATCTGGGGCGATCCACGCAAGGCTACGGCCAAGAAAGGCGAGGAGATGCTCTCCCGTGCTACACGGGCCATATCGATAGAGTGCCGGGCCTGGCTCCGGGCCGGCCGAAACCCCTCTAGGGCGTAATAACGGGGCAGATCTGCCCCAATGAAATTTTAATATACTCGGGCCCCTGCCGGAAGATCAGATGTCCGTAGACATGGCAGTAAAGGTGCTCGATGAGAGCATCAACAAGGTGGTCCTGATAAAGCTAAAGGGCGGCAAGGCGATCCGGGGGAACCTGCTCGGCTTTGACCAGCACATGAACCTCCTGCTGGAATCGTCAGAAGAGATACCAGTCGAGGGCGAGACTAGGACCCTGGGGACCATAGTGGTAAGGGGCGACAACGTGGTCATAATATCCCCGCCCCCGGCGACGGCGTAGGTGGAATAATGGTAAAGGGAACCACCTCGATGGGGGGCTTTACGAGAAAACACGTGCATATCCGGTGCAGGCGATGCGGCAAGAACTCATACCACAAGCGCCACCACCGGTGCTCGAGCTGCGGATTCCCGGACGCAAAGATCAGAAAGTACTCTTGGGTCAAATGGTATACCTAGCCGGGATGCTCTCAGGCAGGAGCCGGCAGGAGCCGGCAGGCAGGATACGCATGCTAAAGATGGAAGCAGACATACTTGCAAAGTCGATAGCCCGGCTGCACCAGCATGATACGGGCCTCTCTCCAGAGAAGGAGGACCGCCTGATAGCCCGGTACAGGGCCCAGCTGAGGACGGCATCAGGGGAGATTGAGCGGCTGGAGGACTCCATGCAGTTTGATATCGGCTCCCTCAAGGACGGGCTGGCAAAGATAGTCGAGAGCAGGTTTACCGCGCTGGATGAGAAATTGCACGAGCTCTCATCAAAGATGGATGCGATGGCCGCAGAGAGGAGGCGCCCTGAACCCACAGTACAGAGCAGTCCGGATGTGCGCCCCGCTGATCGCGATGTACGGCGCCCTGATCCCATAGCCCGCCCTGATACGGGTACACGCCCCGAGGCACCTACAGTGGATATCACGCAGGGTGCAGTCGGGACTGAATCCGGGCAGACCAATTCTGATGCCGCCCAGGATGAATCCGAGGACGACATAGACGAGCTGAGAAAGAGGATCATGAACACCCTCAAGAAGCTGGACCAGGCTGAGGTGGAGTGACGGCGCTCGAGGATGCCTTCCGGGCAATCTCGGCAGACGCGCTGAACATGGTAAAAGACGGCCAGGTAATAGGCCTGGGCAGCGGCAGGGCGGCGGCTGTACTAGTCAGGGAGCTTGCATCCCGCGCACGGTCGGAAAGGATGAACATAACGGGCGTGCCCACTTCATTACAGATAAGGCTCGTTGCAGAAGAGTGCGGCATTTCGCTGCGCGACCCGGGAGATACTGATAAAATAGATATCGTGTTTGACGGCGCAGACCAGGTGGACAGGCAAGGAAACCTGATCAAAGGAGGCGGCGGGGCTCTTTTAACAGAATCGATACTCATAGGCATGGCAGATAAAGTAGTCATCATTGCAGACGAGTCAAAGTTTGCAGAACATCTGGATGCACCTGTTCCCGTAGAGGTGCACCCGGCGGCCAGACGGTCTGCAGCAGAATCTGTAATGCGATTAGGCGGCAAGCCCGTCTTGCGCCTTTTAGACAGGGGCTTTCCGCTGTTCACCGAGAACAGAAACCTTGTGCTCGACTGCTCCTTTGGCACTATAACCGACCCTTCTACACTGCGGGACAAGCTCACCGATATACCGGGGGTCGCAGAGGCGGGGATCATAACCCGCAGGCCAGATACTACATACAGGGCAAAAACAGACGGCGGCTTCGACGCGATATAGCGGGGCGCGCAGGGCGCGCCCTCTATTCTAAAAAAGAAAAATAGTCTAAGAGACCTCTACAACACCGGACTGCCACGGGTGAACAAGGCAATAATAGTCGTATGTGCCGGGTGTATCAAAGGTGACTGCATAATCGTCCCCTCCGCTGATCAAACTGCTGTCGAACTCGCCATCCGGTCCGTTGCGGGTGTCCCCGCTGGTGACGGTGTGGGATCCGCTGTCATCATTGGTCCACACTACTGTGTCACCCCTATTGATGGAGATTGCCGACGGTATGTAGCAGTTGCCAGATACCTCGCAGCCTGGGCTCGACGTCCCCTCGGGGATCGAGACAGATATGACCATCATGGAGCCTCCCGTCATGGAATCGTCCATCATGGTGTCCCGCATGTCGGCGTTGCCGCCGCTTGCCATGGAATCACCCATCATGTCGTCCATCATAGAATCACCCATCATGTCGTCCATCATAGAATCACCCATCATGGAATCGTCCATCATGCCGGATTCTTCCATCATGGAACCGGTGGATTCTGAGCCCATGGTCCTCTCCCGCTCCATCATGGTGGCGGGCTGGGACATCCGCATGCTCTGCTCCTCTGCCGCCATAAAGGTGAATGCCACCAGTCCGGCAACAAGAGCGATTGTCCAGAATACTGCAACTTTGTCTGTTGATACCATTGGAGCTCTATCCGATTAGGCGAATTATAAACTCTTTTGTGGCCCCTGTCCTTGCCTGTGCCGTTTTAGGCACGGGCCTGCTGTGGCCGTTTGGGCGTGCTTTTTGCCCTGGGGGGCCGTGCCGGGCTATGCCCCTGCGGATGGCCCACCTCCCCCTTGCCGGTCTGTTCCGTTCAAGCCCTGTCTTGCGGGCCCGATCGCATTGGGGAGAATGCTATCAAGGAAATATTGTCGGTGCCCCCGCGCTTGTTTGCCGTATCCACTATTCTCTTGCATGCCTCTTGGGGGCCGGATCCGCGCATAAACTCGCGTATTTCGTCGTCTTCAAGGTGTGCAATCACACCATCACAGCATAACAAAAGCGATTCGCCATCATCCATCGTAAGGGTGATCATGTCGGGTTCGGCGACAGCCGCTATACCTATGGCTTTTGTAATTACGTTTTTGGCAGGATGGCTTCTGGCTTCTTCCTCGGTAATGCTGCCTTTGTCTACTAGCTCTTGCACGTAAGAGTGGTCCCGGGTCACCTGGCGTATCCCTTCATTATTAATCACGTATGCACGTGAATCGCCGATGTTTGCCACATGCACATCCCTGTCTTTTACCAGGGCGCATACCGCCGTTGTGCCCATTCCTGCAGATTCCGGGTTTCTGCCGGCATATTCTAGCAGCTTTTGATTTGCCTCCTGTATGCTTTCTTTCAGGGCGCTCGCAGGTGGAGTCCCTTTTGACAGGCGGGATTGAACGGCATGGAATATTGAATCCACGGCCATGCGGCTGGCCACATCCCCTGTGGCGTGCCCGCCCATGCCGTCGGCCACTATGAGAAATTTGAACGGGCCGCAGCCTGCCTCTGGATATATGTCAATTGCCTTTATGGAATCCTCATTTGCATCCTTTACGCGCCCCCTGTCTGTTAGCATTCCGATCGCCCTTTCATCCATGGGCACAGATCTTTGATTGTGCTTGACATGGTTCCCGTTCTGCTTTAGGTTCAGTGCGACATCTAGTCTTCGCGCGCTTATAAGCGTGGTTTGCTGTTCTATATACTGTATCAACTTTCTACCGAAAGAGTTTGTGCATAATGCCGCGAATGTAAAATCTGTAACCGGCAAATATCTAGAAAGGACTCTATGAAAGCATGTACTTTGGAGCCCCGGATTTGGGCCCTGCTAGAATGATGCCTGTATTTTGAATGGTAGGGATCCTTCCGATATACGATGAGAGCTTGCGTCAGGCATCTCGATCTGATGAGGGTGCCCTGTCCGTTACATATGACGGGCCGCGGGCCTGCCGTATCCGGGCTTTCCCGTCACTTTCAGCCCCTCCGATACCGTCTCTCCCCTGACTATCGTTCGTACTGGCCAGCCCTTCAAGGCCCGCCCCTCATATACGGTATAATCAGAAAATCCCCCGAACAACCCGCTTGATACACTCCTTTCCAGCCCCAGGTCGACCATTGTAATGTCGGCATCCGCGCCAGGCTCCAGCCTGCCCTTGCTATTCATCGAGAATATCCGCGCCGCCGAAGCACTAGTCAGCGATGCAAGCCCCTCCAGTGTGATCCTATTCTTGTTGACCCCCTCGCTGAGTAAAAGCGGTAATAACGTGCCCGCACCGGGAAAGCCTGCAAGCGAATCCCAGACATCATCGCCCAGCTTGCGGCCAAGCCGGTTGGCCACATGGTCGGTCCCGATAGTATCTATCTCGCCTGCAGTTATCGCGGCCCAGACCGCATCCACATCGGAGGAGGTCCGTATGGGGGGCATCACCTTTGCAAGGTACCCGTCTTTATCGTTGGAGAGCGTCATATAGTGGGGGCATGTCTCGACGAATATTCTCGTGCCAAGAGCCCTCTCGGCCCTTATCCTGGATAAAGCAGCAGCAGAGCCTATGTGCACAAAGTATACGGTGCAATCAAACTCTCTTGCGGCAGCAGATGCCTGCGAGATAGCCAGCACCTCTGATTCCGGGGGCCTGCTCTCCGACCACGCACGAAGGCCGTCCTGGCCATCTTCCCTGGCCTCCCTCATTCCGCACGAGCATGATTCATAATCCTCTGCATGGACAAGCACCGGACATCCAAGGGAGGCGGCCCTCTTCATTACCTCCCGGACCAGCTTGTTCCCCACCTCTACTCTTTCTTCTACTAGTGCGTCTATACCCGGCGGCATGTCCATGTAGACATGGCCAGCTTCCGAGCCCAGATTCATATACAGTTTAAACGACGGCGCGCCTCCTCTCGCACAGTATTCCATCTCTTTTACCTGCTGTTCATTGAATATCGAGGCATGTATGGCATAATCCACGTGATGGTGCATGGCGCTAGCTTCTAGCTGCTCGCCGAGCGACTCCCTGTACGAGCCGCCCAGGCGGAGCATGCGCATCATCGTGGTCACTCCCCCGGCTGCAGCCACGCGGGATTCTGTCTCTGCTGCCCTGTCTATTGGCGAGTAGACCCCGTAATGCATGTGGGGGTCTATTATCCCGGGCAGCGAGACGAGTCCTTCCCCGTCTATTACCTCATCGCAGGCCGGCAGCTCGCCTGTAATACGCACTATCCTGCCTTCGTCTATCACTATGTTCCGCTGTATAGCCCCCGAGGGCAGGGCCACGCGCGACCCTGTTATCACGGTGTCGTATGTCACCGCGGGTGCCCCCGCACACGGGGTATTATTCCTTGAGTAAATGAATAAAAATAGAGGCGATTCTACCACCGCGGGGCCGGTGGTTTAGGGGTATAATGCTGCGTTCGCAACGCAGAAGTCGGGGGTTCAATTCCCTCCCGGTCCACCACTATACAGGCAAAGCGGGACCCGCGGCAAGGTTTTATGGGCCCCCGGTGGCACCCTATGCATGGCAGAAGGCGAGGGAAAGGACAAGTTTACGGGGCCCTGCAATTCATGCGGAAGGGTCAGGTGGGTGTACACCTTTGATGACGGAAAAGAAGGCTGGTGTGAAGAATGCCACGAGAGGGGCGGCAGGTGACCATAACTGAGAGGCGCGAGGTCCGGTACGGGGCCCTTGTCTCGGTAGTCACAAAGGCCGACCAGGGGACCGGCAGCCTCACCGAGGGCATAGTCCAGGACATACTGACCCGCTCTTATTCCCACCCACGCGGGATAAAGGTCCGGCTGCGTGACGGCCGGGTGGGGCGCGTAGAGAAGATTCTGAATCAAAACCATTATACGTAAACTGCTGCCGCCCTAGATTATGGAGATCTTTGACGGAAGAAAGGCCGCAGAAGAGTACATGTCGGCCCATACGCTGACGTTCTCGACGCCGGACCTGACACTCAAGCGCTTTGCATTCTGGTTAGGCGACATGATACCTGCCCCCGACAACAAGGAGGTGATGAAGCCGCGGATATACTCGTTTGTAGAGGAGAAGGACTTTGCCCCGGTAAACGTAGTCGACGAGGAGAGCTTCTCCCCCTCGGGCGCAGTCAGGCACTCTTCAATATACGGGGGGACGGGGATAGATTCCGGTTCGGATTCAAAGTTCTGTTCAGAATGCGGCGGAAAGATGTCGTCGGTGGCAAGGTTCTGCCCCGAATGCGGCACTACCCAATAGTCAGGTGCGGGCCCCGCACTTTGTGCAAAACTTTGCATTTTCGCGCAATGGGCCGCCGCATGAATTGCACGAGCCGCCCTGCGGCCTGGGCAGAAGCGACGGGTCGGGTGCCGGCAGCGTGCCCGGCTGGGTAAAGCCCTCGCCTGCCGAGACTATCCCCGGCGGGGATCCCACCGGCGCCTCTGGCGTGCCCATTCGCGGCTGCTGTCCCTGGGCGCCGGGCATTCCCCCCGGCATGCCGCCGGCCATTCCCCCGAGGCTTATCCCGTGCATTCCGCCTGGAGATTGCACAGTGGGGACTGTGGCGCCGCCGGACGCCTTGTCGAGAGTCTTTTTGATCTCGAATATCACCTTTATTCCTAAAAATTCGAGCGCGGAATACGCCACGATATAATCGCCCATCTTTGCAAAGAATTCCTTGTCGGAGAGCTTGCCTGCCTTGTACAGGGTGTTGGCGTCGAGGAACCCCTCATAGTACCCCTGGGATTCGTTGAACAGTGTATCGAGCCTCTCCATGAGCATGTTGAGGGTGTCCACTTCGCCAAACGACATGGATACACCCCCGGTTGTGTGTTATTAATTACTTTGGCAGCCCCGGCTGTGGGAGTTTGCCCTGTGTGAAGCCTGATTTCAGGCATGGATTCCGGCACAGCCGTCTTTTCACATGCTTTAGCCTAAACCCAAAGCGCCCAAGCCTGGGGGAGGATCCCGGGATAAAATGGCGGGCGGCCACATCCGAGGACGTTAAAAACAACAAGGATTTGGCGCCTTTCTTTATAGACGAATCCGGCGGCAGGCCTAGGCCTTTTCGAGGGCCGAGTCGATCATCTTTTTGTAGGCTTCCTTGGATGCTGCGCCCACCTGCTGGCCTATGATCTTGCCCTTGCTGAAGAGTGCCAGGGTCGGTATGCTGAATACGTTGTATCTGGAGGCAAGCTCGTTTGCCTCGTCTACATTGACCTTGACAAAGCTGACCTTGCCCTCGTAATCGGACGCCAGCTCCTCTACGACAGGGGTCACCATCCTGCAGGGCCCGCACCATTCGGCCCAAAAGTCCACAAAGACGGGTGTCGGCGAGTTCATCACGTCGCTCTCCCACGACTTTGTATCGGATATCTGTGTGATTCCCATTGTAGGGTTTGTACCCACTTGGCCCCTAAATATGTTCCACCGAGAGCCGTTCCGGGGCTCTGCCGGGGGCAGGTTCCAAGCAGGGGCCCATCAAAGACGGGCCCTTCCCGCCGGATAATAACTTAAATGACTCTGGTATGAACCTGATCCATGAGTTCGGAGATGAGATTAAAGAAGCTCAGGGGCTCCGGCGGGTATGTGATGGCCAACGTTACGGACGACCAGCAGAGAAAGGCCAATTTAGGCGGGCCGGACCTGTTCCTGGCCCCCATAGGGAGGCTGGAGGCCGACAAGATAACAAAGTATTCGTGCAATACTTGCGAGAAGGAATACGAGGGCAGCCCCAAGATAGAATTTGAGAACTCTAAAGAAGAAGTGGCCGAGAACCTGTTCCTGGCGGAGAGAGGCCAGTACATCTGTGCCACATGCGGATCTACGATAGCAGAATACAGGGAGTTTGAAAAAGGCGACGAAGGGTCTGATATCGGCAAGGCAAAGCCGGCAGAAGGCTATGAGAACGTTGCACAGCCCGAACAGCAGATGCAGACTCAGCAGGGGCAGATACAGATGGAGCCTGGCCAGCACACGCATCCCATGCAGGACCAGGTAGAACCGCAGGTTCTACAAGAGCAGGCGCAGCTGGCGCAGACTCCAAAGCCCGCACCAAAGCCTGCAAAGCTCACCCCGATATCCGGAATGGCCGTCTTTGACGGCAGCGGCGTCAAGGTAGGAACAGCGGGCGAGGTCTGCGTGGACCAGGACCAAAAGGCGGTACTATCCGTGACGGGGGCGGCAGGCGAGCTGGTGGCAGTCGAGTGGAGCAGGGTAAAAAAGATAGGCGAGATAATACTGCTAGGGGAGCCGGGCGCGGGATCTGCAGGCAAGTGCCCCGGATGCGGCTTTTCAAACAAGCCGGATTCCAAGTTCTGCGAGCAGTGCGGAAACCAGATCTAACTAGGGCGTGGGCGCCTGGCAGGTAGGATGATGGGCGGCAAATCATTAAAGCGTGAGATAATAAAGGACGGCGCGATATTTGCCGTCGGGCTGGCAATAATATGGATAGGGCTGCCCCTTGTCTTTGGGACGCAGAACCCGTTCTATGTTGTGTCGAGCGGCAGCATGATACCCGAGCTCGAAGTGTACGATGTATTGATAGTCAACGGGAATGATCCGTTTTCAGAGGTCCAGGTGGGCGATGTCATAGTGTTCAACCGCCCCTCGGGACAGGACCGCGTGATAGTGCACAGGGTCGCGTCTATAATAGACGAAAACCCGCTGACGATAAGGACGAAAGGCGACGCCAATCCTGCATCCATACCGGGGACTGACTTTCCCATAACAGAAGAAGAGTACATAGGGCAGGTGGCCTATGTAATACCCCAGATAGGGTACGTGACAAGGGCGGTCATGCCCCCGATAAACTATATCATCCTGGCTGTGATAGCAGCAGTGGTCATAACGCAGTACTATCTAAAGTCCAGAAAGAAAAAAGAGGTGCCGGAGATGGCCGATGTTCCCGGCCCGGATACTGCCGGGTTGTTCGATGGTGAGGCCCCCCGTGATGATCCCTACAGGGATCGTGCCGGTGAAGCAGGCGGTACAGAGGGCAAAGAAAAGGGCGATTCCGGGTGGAAGACTGCCAGTGAACTATCCGGCGATACAGGGGGCAGAGAGAAGGGCGATCCCGGGGCCAAAGTGGAGGGCGATCCCGAGGCCAAGGCCGCCGGTGAATCATCCGGCGAACCCGGGGTCAAAGCGGAGAGCGATCCCGGGGCCAAGGCCGCCGGTGAATCATCCGGCGAACCCGGGGTCAAAGCGGAGAGCGATCCCGGGGCCAAGGCCGCCGGTGAATCATCCGGCGATACAGGGGCCAAAGAAAAGGGCGATCCCGGGGCCAAGGCCGCCGGTGAATCATCCGATACGGCCACTGAAGACAAGGCCGAAGAAAAACGCTGATCTGGAATAGAGGTTATTCTTCCGGGGGCGGCCGCTTTTCTATCTTGAATACACGCCTAAAGTAGGACGCATCCTCGCTCGGCTCGTTGTTATCCCCTGTTATCCCTGCCAGGTTCTTTGCCAGGTTCATCTTGTATCCTAGCTGCATCTGCCTCTGTATCTGTATTCTCTGCGCCTGGGGAGAGCCTGCCCCGTGCATGGACTCTGTGAGATAGCCGACGGCGTTTCTCCCCATGGTCATGTTCTCGATAAGGCGGAGTATCCTCATGCGGTTCTCTACGTCTACGCCCTTGCGGCCCACAAGGTACTTTTTGAGCAGGGGCCCAGTCTCTGGGTTTCTGAAATCTTTTTCAGAGGGAAGGGTGACCATTAATCCGCCGGCTATGTCCTGGGTCAGGCGCGCTATCTCGTACGGGAACTTTGTGACATTGTGCTTGCAGACCTGGGCTAGCATGTCATCATTCAGGTAGACGCCGGACTTCATCTTTTGCGCCTGGTATGAGGAGGCTATCCCTGCTGCATATATCGTCTCATTCAGATGGGTCATCTCTATCATTTTTTCGCGTATATGGGAGACCTTTGGCACGCCGTTATAGTCGGCGATAGTCCCTGCGGCCCCTATCAGGACATCGCCCACCCCTGTCTTGCATACATAGCTGCGCCGGTGATAGCAGGTAAAGCGCTCTACTAGCATCGAGGCAAACTCGTATTCGCCGTTCATGAATATGTGCTCCCACGGGACGAATACCTTGTCGAGTATTATCATGGCCTCCTGCCCGCTGAACTTTGCATTGCCGTCGTCTATGTCGCCTTCCTCCATGCTGCGGGTATCGCATGACTGCCTTCCATAGATGTACGTGAGGCCTTCCGCATCGGCAGGTATCGCGCCGACAACCGCCCAGTCCCTGTCGTCTTCTGTCAATCTCATGGTCGGCATGATGATTATCCAGTGGGAGTTTATGCAGCCCGTCTGGTGCGCCTTTGCGCCGGATACGTATATCCCCTTGTCGTCCTTTGCCACGATATGGGTGTAAAGATCCGGGTCCACCTGTTCTGACGGCCCCTTGCTGCGGTCGCCCTTGGGATCCGACATGGCGCCGCCTATTACCGCGTTTTCGCCCTGTATCATCTTGATAAAGTCCAGCAGCTTTTTGTGGTAGGTCGTCCCGTGCTTTTCGTCTATTTCATAGGTGGTCGAATGGAGGGCGTTTAAAGCATCCATGCCGACACAGCGCTGAAAGCACGTGCCCGTGTTCTGGCCGAGCTTTCTCTGCATTTTGTTCTGCATGACAAGATCGTCGGGGCTCTCCACAATGTGGAGGAACCGGTTTATGCGCCTGCCGGTCAGCTTGGATTCCACAGAGGCCAGCTCCGGCTCCCTGACCGCAAGGTCGTACGTCTCGGCCACTGCGTTTATTGACGGCCTTATCATGGGGTGGTCCACATAGTTCTCTATGAGCTCGCCCATAAGGTAGACCTTCATCTTTCTGCCCCGGAGGCTGTCAATGTAGGTGTCGCCGTCTGTGATCGCTTGCATGGATCTATTACTTTTAGGTGGTATAAAAATTCTCAACGGGAAATACGCACAGGCACGCAGTCCTGCATTCTGCTATTCCCCTGGGCCAAGGCCTATCCTTACATCTAGCACGCGGCACCCCCTCCCATTCTCTAAAACTAGAACGGGGTTCATATCGAGCTCGCGGATCTCGGCAAAGTCCGATGCCAGCCGGGAGAGCCGGAGCATGCATTCTGCGAGGGCTGTTTTATCGGAGGGCTTCTCGCCCCGTACCCCGTCGAGGATCCTGTGCATTTTGATCCCCGATATCATCTCTTCTGCCTCTTTGTCTGTTATGGGGGCCAGCCGAAAGGTGACATCCTTGAGTACTTCGACGTATATGCCGCCCATGCCCAGCATTATTACCGGGCCCATGCCGGGCTCCTGCTTGGAGCCTATGATCATCTCCCTTCCACCTTTGACCATTTCTACTATCAGCACCCCTTTGATCTCTGCGTTCTGATCGTACTTTTTTGCATTTTCGATAATCTCGGAATAGGCGGCCCTGGCCTCTTGTTCATTTGATATGCCCACCTTTACGCCGCCGGCGTCCGACTTGTGGGTTATCTGCGGGGATATTATCTTCATGACTACGGGATAGCCTATCTTTTTTGCAGCTTCGACTGCTTTATCGGGATCGGATGCAGCAGCACTCTCCGGCATGGGCAGGCCGTACGCGCGCAAGACAGCCTGGCCTTCTTCTTCGAGCAGCGAAGACCTGCCTTCTCCTATGGCATCTCTTATTATCTTCCCTGCCGCTTCTTTATCCACTGGATAATCCGGTATGCTGCCGTGTTCTGCCGATGTGCCGTGGACAAAGAGCAGCATCGCGTATAGGGTCTGGATGGCGCCCTCGGCATACATGTAATACGGGATGCCTCCTTCTGAGAGGATGTCACGGTTTGTAGTCCCCTCGTCTAAACCCATCAGGCTGGCCAGCATTGTTTTTTTGTGCTTGGCCGACATCTTTACTATGACTCGTGCCAGCCCGTCATAGTCTAGTGTGCCCGAGGGAGTGCACATCGATATTACAGAGCCGACAGACGGGTGGGAGAGCACCTTGTCCAATACGCCCTCGAACCTGTTATAATCGGCATCGCCTACTATGTCGACTGGATTGCGCGAGCTGCCCCAGGGGGGTATCACCGCGTCTATCTCCTTTTGTATGCTCGATATGTCCGCCATCTTTATGCCGAGCTTTGAGCACATGTCGGTCGATATTATGGCAGGGCCGCCTGCATTAGACACTATGACCAGGCCGTCTTTTGGGAGCGGCTGCTTTGAAAAAGCTGTCGCATAGTCGAATAGCTCCTCCATGGTGTCTACACGTATGGCCCCCGACTGGCGGAGAAGGGCGTCGTATATCTCGTCGGAACCCATCAGTGCCCCTGTATGCGACATGGCGGCCTTTGCACCCTCGGGGCTTCTGCCCGATTTTAGCACGAGGATTGGCTTTTTGAGCTCGCGGGTGATGTGCCTCGCTACACGGAGAAACTCCTGGCCGTCACCCATGTCTTCGAGATACATGACTATCACCCTTGTCTGCTCGTGGTCGGCGAGCATTTTTAGCACCTCTATTTCGGTCATGGCGGCCTTGTTCCCCATGCTGATTATGGCAGAGAAGCCTATTCCCTGGGCGCTCGCATCCTCGCAGAGGGCCGCGCAGATGGCCCCGCTCTGCGAGACTAGCGCGATATGGCCGGTCTTTGGGGTTATCTTTAGGAATGTGGCGTTCATCATTGTCTTGGGGTCGAGGTTCATCACGCCTAGACAGTTGGGGCCGATGATCCCCATGTTGTGCTTTGCAGCTATGTCGCGGAGCTGGCCCTCTAGAATGGCGCCCTCTTTGCCCACTTCTTTAAAGCCGGCAGTTATCACTATGGCGCCACGTATTCCTTTTTTGCCGCACTCTTCGAGAACGGCGGGCACAAAGGTGTTCTTTATCACTATTACAGCAAGGTCGATATTCCCGGGTACGTCTAGAACAGTCTTGAACGCCTTTTTGCCAAATACCTCCTGTCTGGTGGGGCTTATCGGATAGACTGTCCCGGTAAAGCCCTTCATGATATTCGAGGTGATGGTCCTGCCCACGCTGCCCTCTTTGTCCGACGCGCCGATTACGGCTATTGAAGCGGGTGAGAGAAAGACCGACTCGGCCATGCCAACCGGATCGGAAGGTAGTGCCGTAATAAAGCTAGCTAAACATGCCTAGCTTCCGAGCATCTTTCCCGCGGGGTTCTCGGCGCGCGGGACCCACCTTATCTCCAGGCTGGCAAAGCGCGCCATTATAGGCCATGCCTCCCTTGCAAGATTTCTCAGGGTGTTGTCGTTTATCGCAAATTCGTGGTTGAGCTGGGATACTGTATTCTTGGAATCGCTGTATATCACCAGGGGCTCGGCGGGGTCTGCGGCCTTTAGGACTGCCAGTATGGCATGGTATTCTGCCTGGTTGCTTGTAATGCCTTCTTTTTTCTCATGGAATGTATGGCCGGTCTCTTGGATATAGTAGCCAAAGCCCGACTCGCTGCCCCCGGAGCCGTCGGTGTATATCGTGGGTGCCAATGTGCCGCGGCTGTAGCATGCGGTATATCTGCATATGCAGGATACTGTGCGCCGTGATCCCGGGAGTCGGCGCCCGGGGCAGGCCGCCCATGCCTACTTGTCATCGTCATCTGATTCGGGATCCAGCTCTTTTCCACACCACATGCACAGCCTGTCGCTCATCAGGAGGAATCCAAAGCAACGGGGGCAGGTGTATCTGGTCATGGGGTAAATGGGAGCAGATGATATTTAACATGCAACTCTAGGCCCGGGACAACGCCCTGGATGCACGCGGTATGTCCTGTAATAAGCGGGCCGGAGGCATGGCATGGGGCTGCCCGGTCAAATAGACGCACAAGGCCCCCCGGCCCGCAGTATACACATGGTAGGAATAAAAGGCGGTTCGATAGCCTGCTGTTCAATGGAATATGACTATCCCCTGTACAGGCCGCCATCCGAGGCGCGGTCGATGATATTCCAGGTTACGCTGGGCTGCTCGTTCAACCAGTGCTCGTTCTGTGACATGTACCGTTCAAAGGAATACTCGGAGAGGCCGTGGGAGCAGGTAAGATCGGAGATTGATCTTATGGCCAGACAGATGCCCGATACAAAGAGGGTCTTTCTGGCAGACGGGGATGCCCTGAACCTTGACACCGACTACATGGTAAAGATAGTCCGGCATGTAAAGGAGAGCTTCCCGTCCCTTGAGAGGATTTCATGCTATGCCATGCCGATGAACATACTAAAGAAGAGCGATGACGAGCTGAACAGGCTGAGGGAGGCGGGCCTTGATATGCTGTACCTTGGAGTAGAGAGCGGCTCGGACCTTGTGTTAAAGAAGGTGACCAAAGGGGCCACAAGTTCCATGATATCAAAGGCCGTCAACCGCGGCAAAGGAGCCGGATATGTCATGTCGTGCATGATCATACTGGGGCTCGGAGGCAGGACGCACTCGGAAGAGCACATCCGGGGCACTGCCGAGCTGATAAATTCATGCTCGCCCAACTATGTGGGGGCTTTGACGTTATACCTCGAGAACGGGATAAAGGGCGAGTTTCTCGAAAAGTTTGGAGAAGAGTTCATACCTGTATCGGACGAGGAGGCGCTCAGAGAGCTGCAGAATCTAGTAGGTAGCATAGAGACAGAAGATAGCATTGTATTCCGGGCCAACCACGGCTCCAATGCGTACAACGTAAAGGGGACGTTCCCCGCCGACAAGGAAGAAATGCTCAAAAACATATCGTGGATGAGGTCACATCCCGAGGTCATACGGCCAAAGGGTTTGCGCGGGTTTTAGGCCGAGCTGACAGTGTCCAGGTATACAACCTTGTATATCACTACTGTATAGTCGCCAAGGAAGGTCCTGATTATCTCGCCGTCATCTATGCTTCTCACTCTAAACTTGTACTCGTAGCTGCCGTCTTCTGCCACACCTGCCTGTGCAAAGTGGGTTGCCTCGCCTTCGGCATACATCTGGATTATTACCGGATGGCCCTGGACGTGGTTGTCCACTGTTCCCTCTACGTATCCCCAAGGGAGTGTGTTTGTTGCTGGGGCGCTAAACGTAAGGGTGGTCTTTTCAAGGCCGATGATCCCGTCTATCGAGGTAGTCTCGGTAGCAGGGGTATCTTCAGCCATTGCAGAGGCGCCAAATGAGACCATCAGAACGGATAGTGCCGCGATTAGTGCTGTTCTCATGCGGGTAGATTGCCGGTCTACAATATAAGATTATTGTAGGATTCGTCTATTTCGACAACTCAAGTTCACGACCATCAACAGTAACATCTCGTACCCAGAATAAGCGGTGCGCCCCTGCATCCATAAAGCGTTTGCCATCCCGGTCGCTTTTCTATGAAGACAGTAAAGGTAGTATACGTGTAACGGTGAGGAAGCCATCAATTTACGTATCGGCCTACTTGCAGGCGTATCTATGACAGCGGTTCATGCCCATGAGTGTAAAAACAATAGTCTGTGTGATCACAAGATTGTATTAAATCAGCCGTTGTCGACAAATATGGGCTCGTTGGTATAACCATAGAGCTGGTGATTCCAATAGGAAACGATTTGTGGGTAGATGAGCTCGCATTCTAAGGCCCGTTCCGCGGTAATCTCATAGCCAATCATAAAGCTATTTCCAACAGGATCGGCTCCATAAGCATAACAACTAAAGTCACTCTGTCTGTATGCATGTGAACCATGCCCGCTCCAATAAGTTTCTATACAGATCTCTGATGCTTGGGTATCGTGTTCACAGAAATCAGTCCAATGATCTTTGTAGATATAGAACATTATTACATCATCCATTAGAAATTGTCCCTACATTGTACCACTATTACCATAACGATGCAGCAATACAAGAGATGCAAACTGATCAGCCGCGCTTTCTTGGTTTTTAATGGGCAGTTCATACATATCAATCAAGGCATGAGCAAGCTCATGATATATTACATAAGTTAGCATTGATGTTGCCTGGGTCGCTGCGAATTTAAGCATACTATCATGATCACGCTTGTATTTGTCCTCATTGGAGATGAAGTTTGTATAAAATAGATCGTTTATAAATTCATAGCAGATGACAATTTCTCGGTTGTTGTAATATGTGGTCTTTTTTCCACATTCCTCTGTGATTATCTGTATGTCATGAGGCAAACGGAAATTTTCATTAATATAATCTACTTCACGTTCAAGTATCATACTACTCCTCAATACTTCTCCCGATACACCGTCGTATCTTGGATTAGGATTGTCGTAATATGTCACATACAGATTACCTGGATCAATAATTGACTGGCTTATCGGTATTACTCCGATCTGTACAAGATAGCCAATTATATTTAACATTTCCTCATCCGTAATATGATCTTCGGCGTAACTGTTAAAGATGGTTCTTACCCACGATGGAATTGATTCCCCATGCTGGGCATGTGCCTCAAAACTCCCTGCTGACAGAAATATAGTCAGCATAACGACAATCCACATAGTTTTATACTGCATTGCTCATATCACCATATATTGAACGCAACCGGATTAGATGCAAACTGGTTATAGGGGCGCCCATAGCATTGTTCCATAGTTACTATCACATAGCCAGTCAAATTAGATCCAATTTATTGTTATCTAGCAGAAGATACAGAATACTTATTCTAATCGGCATATGTCGCCTCTCAAATAACACCAAAATGGCCTCGAATATAGAATTAGGCATTCCACACGTGTCCCGGAATAGCAACTCATAATTTATGAGCTGCATTATACGTGACACAGCACTTCTGTCCGCCATCACCCTGTTAGCTAGTCCGATCTGGTAATATCGCATAATTCTTCAAAAGTACCCTCCAACTTTCATCAATTCTCTTATATTCGTGCTCGCATCCTCTGGCTCGGTCTTGGGGCAGGTAACCCAAATCTACCAGGTTCTGGTTATTTTGAGGATCTGAGCCGTATACATAACACAACAGATTGTAATGTCTCTGTATGTCTACTGCATGCGTATCCCAATATGGATGAAAACAAGCATGGATTGTAGGTGAGGATACCGGACAATTTTCAGTGGAATATCTATGTCTGTCAAAATAATATGATCCCACCGTCTTTAACATGTTTCTGCCCACAATCTGATTTCCATCTTCATCAACCGTATACGTCATTATAAGTGCCGCAAACTGATCCGCTGCATTCTCTTCCAAACCCGTAATGGGCAGATCATATACGTCAATTAATGCATGTGCAAGCTCGTGGTAAAATATGAAGTACAAAACAGTGTTTGCATAGTCCAATCCATCATGTAGATATATACGCTGAGGTGTTGATTGATCAAAATTATGATGCTGGTAATCATTTAGAATACCGTAAAACAGCTCGTAACATATTACTATTCGTCCATTACGCCAGAACGCATTTTCTACCTCGCATTCCTCCGCAGATATTTCTATATCATGTGGCAAGCGAAATGCTGCGTTTATGAAATCCATTTTTGATTCAAATAGCTTTGAATCCCTGAGATAAGTATCAGCAGAACTATGTTTGGGATAAGGAGAGTTTGGATGTTCATCATAGGTATGATAGAAATCTCCTCGATCTTCAATCATGTTGCCAACATTATACGCATCACCCGTGCCGGCGTAACCAGGATCTATCCAAGAAATTGTATTGATAGTCAAGTCTGAATCGTCATCTGGTTCTGGCGGATAGATAAACGCAGAATTGTCATGAAATCCATGCGTAAAAACAGGTACGTCACCATTCCGTATTAGACGACTTATGTAATCCAACATCTGCGAATCCGACACTTTCCCAGTAGCATAATCCTCGAAGAAAGGTTTTATCCATGGGGAGTTTTGTTCTCCTGTTTGAGCATAAGCGAAGTAATTTCCCAGCAAGAATACGGTAGCCACGAGCACTAATCCAAGTATCGTGTTATTCATGATATTTAGTTCCCGAGTGTGGCATTATGGAAATGAATTATTTTCATCGCTGATGGTGTTGGAACTTTGTTAAATATTTAAACATTGATCCGAGCTTGTTTGGAGTATACTTTTGCCGGGCTTGGCTCATGGGCCAGATATGTGTGGAGGCGGCAGGTATCTAGATAACGTAACATGGGTCTCACGTGAGCATATATTTAAAAGCGTTTTAGGGGGTGTTCAGAATAGGCGTGAAACGGCTACCGACATGATAAAGATACTTGATGCAAGCTCATTTTATGCAGGTGTACCCTTTGGAACCTCTGATACGTACCATACGACCCCGCAGGTCTTTGAAGAGGTGAGGCACATCCGGGGCAGGCAGGGAGTGCTGGATACGTTGGTGGGGATGGGCCGCATTGTAATAAGAGAGCCAGGGACCGAATCCCTTGGGAAAGCTAGGTCTGCCGCAGAAAAGACAGGTGACGTGCATGAGCTCTCCGCCGAGGACCTCTCGGTACTGGCACTATCGATAGAGACTGGCGGGGAGCTATTGACAGACGACTTTGCCGTATCAAATGTGGCCGCAATCTTGGGCATAAAGATAGTGCCGATAATGACCGCGGGAATAAAGCGCGCGGGCAGATGGATCCGCTACTGTCCTGGCTGCAAAAAGAGATTCAATGGGGTAACAGAGTGCCCCAGATGCGGCAACCCGCTAAAAAAGAAGCTAGTCAGTCATTCCTGAAGCGTGCTCTGGTTTCCCTTTTTGTGCAGACTGCTCTTTGTATCGAGCATCTTGCGGATCTTTTTTGCCCGGGAGGGCCCAAGGCCCGCCACCTTTGATAGCTCGGCTGAAGATGCGTTGAACGTGCGGAGAGGTGTGCCGAATTTTTCGAGCATGCGGCCTGCCAGCTTCTCGCCTACCCCGGGCAGGCTGCTCAGAGAGGAGAGCTGCTGTTTCTGCACATCGTTTGACTTTTTTATCTTTTTTAGAAACGGCCCCGCGGCCCTGTCCTTTTTGAGGCACATGGAGACTAGCAGTTTTGCGGTATGGGCGGCGCTCGGAGTGGGTATTATGGGGATTTTAAAATCCAGAGCAATCCTAGATACTGCCCCGTAGAAGGTGAGGGGGTTTTCTATTATGTCGTCTATTTCATCTACGTTTCCCTCCATCAGTATTATCGGGTGCTCAAAGTTCTCCCGTAGACGGTCGCATTGGTCGTACAATCTGCCATCGAATACAGACGATATCAAATCGGGCAGGCTCTTTCTCTCCACTACTGTCTCGTGGGCGACAATATAGTCGCCTATCGGGAGCGTCTTTACCTCTACGTTGATGTCCACCGACTTTAGCAGGTCGGGTATCCCGCTGCGGCGCTCGCGCTCGTCCACTATAATTCTGTGGGTGGGTGGATCCATGCGGTGCCTCATGTACGGGGATATTAAACAGGTGCGTATCTAGATATCCTGCTTTACCTTGCAGCAGCTATTCTGCATGTTCCGGGTTATCCAGTATACAGAAAAGAGCAGCGCTCCCACCGAGATGAACTTGAGCTCTAGCCCCTGCATGGGGAACAGCGAGAGGCCACCTACCGCCCCCAGGATTACCGCCAGGGGCGCGGTACACGCTGGACAGCCAGGTGTGAACGCAGCAAACGCCCCTCCGAGTATGGCTGACGAGTTGGATTTGACAGAGTTCATCATCCTTGCCCTTCTAATCTTGTATGCCATCATGGCAAAGTTGACGCCTGCCAGGGCAGAGATGACCACGGTGAGAGTTATGGATGTCGTGATGTACCACGGGCTGATCTCCATGACGGGCCCAAAGTGCAGGTGGAGCATCGACATGGTCAGGAAATAGTATAACGTGCCCAGCCCGGCAGCCCCTACCACTGCTATCATGGCATAGGTCCTTATCTTTAGCACGTTTGTAATGAGCTCCATCTTACTCTGCATGAAATAGGTGGGCTGCCGTCATATTTTAACTAGCTTTGATGGTTCGTGCGTGGACTGGCCAGGCAGTTCTAGACAGTCTGCCAGAGCCGGGCCCTGTACCGATTAGGTCTCCCTTAGATTGATGCAGTTGTGCCGTTCGGCAAGCAGGCTGTGCTTGTCGTTTAGGGCATCCTGCTCCTCGACGTTCATGTCGTACGTATCCTCTAGTCCATCTATATCCTCGGCCAGCCTCTCATATTCCTCCTTCATGTCGTCCAGCTGGTCGCGCAGCTTCATTGCGGCCCTGTACGCTATGTCATCGTCTTCGTCTATATCTGACGGGTACGCGGAGTAGAGTCTGGAGAGCCTCTTGTATTCGGCATCCATCTCCTCATATTCTGGACGCATCTCGTTGAGCGTGCTGTTCACCCCTTCTAACGATATGGAGATCCCGACCAGTTCCCGGTCGATTCCCCCCATTACCGCATCCAGCTCTTCTTGCAGCAGGAATCTGTCATATTCCACCCTGGCAGGCACCACATACCCGAGGCTGTCGAATGCAACAGGCCCCACGCCGTTCGCGCCAAACATGAGGTGATCCTCTGTTATCACGTGGCCCAGTCCCAGATGGTGGCCCAGCCCATGCGATATGGTATCGGCAAGCTTGTCCTGCGAGTACAGGTAGTATCTACCGTCGCAGCCATAGTCGCCCATCTGCACCCTAAGTACAATGTCCTTCCCATCATGTACGGGCCCGTGCAAGCCTACAGCGTCTCCAGGGATGGTCTTCTCCCAGACTATGGTTACATCGGGGCTCTCTGTTATCAAAAATTCTAGGCCGGCGTTGTACGCACCCCACATGCTGATGGCCTGTCTGAGAGCGGGCACCTCGATTGTGCCGTCTGCAAAGCCTGGCACATCTTCGTATGCAATCCGGTGGGCCCCGTCTCTGGGATGCTGTACCGCGGCTGTGGTCTCTGCAACTGGTTTGGTCACGTGGGCATCCTGCACTTTGGTGTCCCCTATGCAGCTGTACCGGGTGTTCATCGTATCGTGCTCTGCCGCAAGAAGGTTGTACTCTGCTATCAGGCTGTTCTGTTCGCTAGTTAGGGCATAGCTCCCCATATTCAGATCATCTTTCTCCTCGATGATCCCCTGCTGCTCATCGCCTATGCGTTTTTGTTCATCTGCCAGCAGGCCCCGTTCCTTGTCGGTATCGTTGATCTGCACATACAATGCCATTGCCCTCCGGAGATCCACCGGGTCATCCTGAAACGCCGGTCGTATTACATATCGCCCAAAAATCCTGTCATATTCGCCGTATTCCCCAAAGGCCGCATCAATCTTCTCCGCATCCCTTTCAAGCAACTTCATTTTCACATCTAGACTCTTGATGGAGGAGTCATGCCTGTCTGTCCGGGCATCAAGCTTCGCCATGTCCTGATCCAGCTGTTCAATGGAGGTGTTAATTTTGCCCAGCCGCACGTCGATTTCATCCATGGTCCGGTCCAGCCTGTTCATCTCCGAGCCAATTCCTACCTGCTGCTGAAAGGAATGCACTATCTTGCTGCCCGGCACAGCCAACAGGTGCTCATCCACAAAGGACGGGTCAACTCCCAGATATTCACCGTACTGGTACATGAGAACAGCCGTGAACCATTCGTCTGAATACTGATAGTGCCTGCCGTCGCAGCCAAAGTCGCCTGTTGCTGCAGGCTCGTCTAGCATGCGCTGCGGGATCGTCTCCCCAAATGCCTGGGCCCAGCCGGGCACAAAGGGCGTACTGTCCCACGCCGCTTCGCTGGGGGCACCGCCTTCTAGCCAAGAGTCCTGCTGCCAAGAATATCCGGCAGATGCCAGCAGCACGCCTAGCGATATGATGAGAACGGCAGAGGCCCTGTCTGCATGGTATCCGTCTAGTCTACGTCTAACGTAGACACCCGCACCAGATGCCTCCGCGCAGCCATACATGGAATAGACAGCGCATGGAACTTTTTAAACAAGTTGACCGGGCGTCCGCCCCGGATAACCCATACTCAGACAGGCGATTCACAGAATTTCATGTGCCTAGTCCATACCAAAGATATAAGAAAACCGGATATTCCACGTATTCCATGTCAGCAGGTCAGCAGGTGCCACCATGGCTGCAGGAGCAGATCATGAAGCTGCAGCAGACCCAGCAGAGCCTCCAGTCGTTGCAGGTCCAGAGGCAGCAGCTAGACATGGAGAAGAATGAAACAGACAAGGCCCTCGAAGAGCTTGAAAAGACCCCGGAGGATGGCACCGTATACAAGCACGCGGGATCTGTCCTGATAAAGTCCAACAAAGTGGACATGATGGCGGACCTCAAAGAGAGAAAGGAGCTGGCAGATACCCGGGCCAAGGTGCTAGAAAAGCAGGTGCAGAGGGTAAACGAGAGCCTCAAGGAGCAGGAGACCAAGATAAACGAGATGATAAAGGGCGGGGGGCCAGGAGGCGCCCCACCGCCGCCCCCGACCCTCTGATATTCCATCTTTATCGCGCCATGATCGTTATAAGCACCAGATACCAACCGTACCCATGACCCAGCTAGAGTTCTACGGCGGGATAAAGGAGATAGGCGGAAACAAGATCCTCGTAGAAGACAAGGGAACGCGGGTCTTTCTAGACTTTGGAATGCAGATGGGCAGGGCAAACGACTACTTTGCCGAGTTCATGAAGCCCCGCACTCTTAACGGAATGGGCGACCTCTTCGAGTTTGACCTGCTGCCGCAGCTGGATGGAATATACAGAAAAGATTATGCAAAGCACATGGGGCTAAAGCACTGGGACAGCGAGACTAGCGTAGATGCCGTCCTGCTCAGCCACGCACATGTGGATCACTGCGCCTATATCAAATATCTCAGGCCGGAGATACCCGTGTATTGTACAGAGGCCACAAAGATGATCCTGCAGGTATTCGACGATGCCGGGATGGGGGAAGAGTATATCACGTACAAGAGGAACTTTGGCTTTCACAAAAAAAACGGGGTGGGTATAAAGACAATCGGCAAGAAAAGGGAGACAAAACCCCGGGACATACGGCTGATCAAAAACCTTGAAAAGTTCAAGGTAGGGAACATAGAGGTAGAGCCGATAGCTATCGACCATTCCCTGCCCGGGGCTTGCGGCTTTCTGATGCATACATCCTCGGGGACTCTAGGCTATACCGCGGACATACGCTTTCACGGCCGCCATCCCGATGACAGCCAGAAATTTGTAGACAGGTGCGGCTCAGAAAAGCCCGACTGCCTGCTCTGCGAGGGCACAAGAATAGACGTACCAAAGTCCGACCTTACCGAGATAGAGATTGAATCCAAGGCACGGACAATGATGGAGGATACAAAGGGCCTTGTAGTGTGCAGCTACCCCCCGAGAGACCTTGACCGCATGCTGTCGTTTTACAACGCGGCAAAGGCAGCAGGCAGAGTCCTGGCAATAGACACAAGGCAGGCATATCTGCTCAAACTGTTCGATGAATCAGAAGAGTGCAGGGGGCTCTTCCCATCCCCGAAGGATCCCAGCATACGGGTGTACCTGTCCCGCAAAAAGTGGGGGCTTATCGACAAGGATCCGGACTATTGGACCAAAAAGCTGGTCCGGGAAGACTACAAGGCATGGGAGCACGAGTTTCTAAGCTATGATAACGCAGTCGATTACAGGGACATATCCAAAAAACAGAACGACTATGTATTTCACTGCTCGGACTTTAAGCTGCAGGAGCTCATAGATGTACGGCCGGACGAGGGTTCCCGCTATATCCGGTCATCGACAGAGCCGTTTGACGAAGAGATGGAGCTCGACCAGGTCCGTGTCAAGCGGTGGCTGGGAAAATTCGGGCTGATTGGCTCAGATAACAAATGGGAGACTCTACACGTATCAGGGCATGGAACGCACGACCAGATAAAAGGAGTAATAGACGGGTCCGCCTCCAAGATGCTAATCCCGATACACACGAACAAAGAGGACCACTTTGACGCCCTCCATAACAACGTCAGAAAGGTCAACCTGGGCGATACACTGCATCTTTGATGGTCTGCGGCTTGCAGGATGCCGCCAAACCCTTAAAACAAGTCCGGGAATAACCGCCGCAGGGCCTGTAGCTCAGCATGGATAGAGTGTTGGACTTCTAATCCAATGGTCAAGAGATCGAAGCTCTTCAGGCCCGCCCCACAAACTATTTAGCCGCAGAACACCGGCGTTATAGAATGAAGGAGATAGAGATTGTCCTCGGCGACAAGGAGATACATGCAAAAGCCGAGATCCGGGGGACCGTATCCGTGGGCTATCCCGACAGGTACGACGGGGTGGTCATCAACGCGCAGATCATAGGCTCCAACGGCCATGTGGAATACAAGACCTGCAACGGGGCCAATGTGTCTGGAAACGTGGCCAGATTGTTCATTGACAGAAAGGCCATGACCGATAACAAGGCAGAGTTTACCGCAGAGATAGGCTTTGAGCCAGAAGAGGAGCACGACGTAAAGTTCCGGGCGTCGATAATAGAGCAGCACAAGGAGGTAGAGAGCGATATCTTCTTTGGAAGATTCTCCTAGAATCTTTGCTTTGTGATGCTCAGTGTGCCCTGCATCCATGGATGGGGCTGGCAGTGGTACTCTATCACGGCGGGCTCTGTAAACAGGAACTCGTACGTCTCGCCCGCCTTTAGCACGCCGTCCGAGCCGAACTTGCCGCTGTACCCGTCGGCATAGCTGTGATCGGGGGTTACGGTATGAGGGGTCTCGTCGGTGTTGGTCCACGTGACAAGATTGTCTACCCCCAGCTGTATATCGACTAGCTTCGGGACAAAATTCTCCTCCTGGTCGGGCAGCGCGGATCCCACCAGGATGTCTATTATCCTGTCTGCTGTGGGGTGCAGTATGTGCTCGTCTACCGACGGCACTTCGAGGGATTCCGGCAGGTAGAACCCCTGGTAGAATACGGCCCCGGCAGTCACACCCACTATCACGGTCATTATGCCCACGCCGTATGCGTTGCCGGTCCTGACTTGGCTCATATTCCTGCCATCCCCGTCAAAGTCATATAAAACATTCCAGAAATCCTATTTGCCCCGGTTCTCGGGATTTGCATCCGCCTCTACCTTGCCTGGGACGTCCGGCGTGCCCTGATTCTTGGAGCCCGCATCCGCTGATACCTTTCCGGGAGAATCCGGCGTGCCCTGATTCCCGGGACCGGCATCCGCGGATATCTTTCCGGGCGCATCCGGTGTACCTGGAGCATCTGGTGTGCCGGGGCCCGGGGCAGTCTTTGCGCTCTCTGGCGCTGCCGCGCCAGTGCCGGCCACCCCTGCGGGCTTTGCCTTTGGCACCTCTGCTATGAGCTCCTTGGGGGGCTCTTTTCCGGCTACTGGCGGCTCTGCTGCCTTTTCGGGCAGCTTTGGAGTTTCAGCCACCGGCTCTGCAATCTCTTTGGGCCGCTCGACGGGAACTGGGGGCGGGGCGGCAGGCGTCTCCCTTGACTTGCCCATCGCGTACCTATACACGTGGAAGAATGCCGCGAATACAAACAGTATCAGGCCCACCCAAAAGAGCGACAAGTTCTGGAAACCTGTTATCGACGCGTTATATGCGGCAATATTGAGGAAGACAAGGAACGCTATCAGGGCTACGATAACCCAGTTTATCCACTTGTCCGACAGGTCTATAGTGGCCACCTTCTTTGGCCCCTTGGCCTTGTTCAGCTTGGCCTTTCTCTCTGATTCTCTTGCCATGAGTATCATCATGTAGCTGAATCCGAAGCCGAGAGGGACAAGCAGTATCATGGTAAGATACAGGAATATCGGGTCTATTACCAGCCTTTCCACCAGAGGTATGTTGACGTCCGGGGGTATGTAGAATCCCCAGTAGGTGGTGACGATAATCTGGGCTATGCCCACTATGCCGAACGAGGTGACTATCGGGCGGTCCTTCCAGGAGAACTTTTTGTACCTGTCCAGGAACGGGATGAGCAGCAATGAAGCTATGAATATGCCGGGCCAGAGCACCCCCGTGACAAACTTGTCATATTGCGTCCTCAAAAAGGCGTACAGGCCCGTCAGGTACCATTCGGGGACCGTAATGCCGGGCGGCACCGTGGGCTCGAATTTAAAGCCAAGATCAATGGGGAATACTCCCCCTGTAATCAGTATGGCCCCGCTTATCGCCATGATCATCGGGACATCGAATACCAGGAACCGCGGAAAATGCACGGCCATAAGCCCGAGCATTACAAGCGGTAAAATGAATACATGCTGGGCATAAAATCGGAGCACAAAGTCGTGAAAGCCACTCCCGAACATCGCATCCCGGATAGTCGGGCCCATTACAGGTATCGAATTGGTCAGTGAGGCGGCTATGCTGATAGCCAGCTCGGCCCGTTCGCTGAATATTATATCGTATCCTGTGAACGCTTCGAGTATGGTGACGGTCCCCAGTATGACCCCTGTAACCCAGAGTATCTCGTTTCTTATCTTGTATCTGCCGCTGAAATACTGGTAATACATGTGCAAAATGGCAAGCAAGACCATCGCGTTAGACCCGTGATAGTGTATGTTACGGATATGAAAGCCAAAAGGGACCTCATCGTTGATGAACTCGACGCTATCCCACGCCCTGTCCAATATGGGCTCGTAATAGAACATGAGCAGTGCGCCCGATACCCCGAGTATCACAAATACGATAAATGTGAGCATCCCGAGAAAGCCAAACGGGCTTACGAACCTTGACGGGAACGAGAACTTTATTGCCGTGAATATGGTCCGGTCTATTCCATCCCATATCCAGTAGAGAAAGGCGACAAAGCCCGTTCTTCTACTTAATGTAGCGTCCAAATCCCACCACTCCGTTCTGGTTGACGCCCCATACGGGGGGCGCTATCCACAGTGCGCCGTCGGTATCTGCCTCAAAGGATAACTGGGGCAATACGTTTGCAGGGGGCGCCTGGAGCGACGCCGGGCCGATAAACGCAATGCCAGTTAACGGATCGTACATGCTGCCGTGGCACGGGCATTCTCCGCGCTTGCGGCCCTCGTTTGGCCAGTACTTCCAGAGGCACCAAAGATGCAGGCATACCATGCTGTATGCCCTGAATGCTGTAACGTCCTGCCGGTCTCCTCCGAGCTCTTCTGGCAGTCTGATGAACTGCCATTTTCTAAATGCCTCTTCATCTAGGACCCGATCGCCGGTCTTTGGGTATGTGATTACCTCTGCATGGTTTATCGGGTAATTGTTGATGTTGGCATGGCTTCCATCGGGGAGCTCGACGGGCACTTTTTCGAGTGCGGCAGAGGAGGGGTTTGGCATAAAGTTGCCCCAGGGGACAAAGGGTGCAAATGCCAGCCCTGTGCCGGCGGCTCCCATGAGCTTTAGAAAGTCCCGCCGGGACAAACCTCCCGTCTTTTGGTCCTCCTGCGCGGACATTTGATCACAAAGCCTGCCATTTAGCTTATAAATCTTGATTA